>NZ_JAAQQT010000589.1:0-19913 GCF_011742065.1 Aquabacterium sp. A08 | reverse complement strand
TGCCACCAGAGCCAGCCGGCCAGCAGGGCCACCACCAGCAGCAGGAACAGGCTGACCCAGGAGAGGTAGGTGGGGGACATGGGTTTACTCCCGCAGGCGCGTCATGCGCACCAGCAGCACCGAACCCACGGTTTGCAGGCCCAGGGCGATCCACAGCAGCTTGCGGCCACCCGGGTCGGTCCAGAGGGTGGCCATGTAGGCCGGGTTGACGACGCTGAGCGCCAGCGCCACCCCCACCGGCAGCAGGCCGATGACCAGGGCCGAGAGCCGCGTTTCCGAGGACAGCGCGATCAGTTCCTGCTGCGCTTCCTGCCGGTCGCGCATGAACGCAGCGATGCGTTCCAGCACTTGGTCCACCTGACCGCCGTACTGGACGCTCAGGCGCATCACCGAGGCCAGCAGCCGCAGCGCGTCCAAACGGTAGAAACGGGCGGTCTGCTTGAGGGCGGTGTCGATGTCCAGGCCGGCCTGGATCAGGCTGCTGGCGTGGGCCAGGCAGGGTTTCAGCGGTCCCGAGGCCGAGGGTGCCGAGGCCACAAAGCCCGCCGCCACGCTGTTGCCCACCGCCAGCGACCGCACCAGCGCATCGATGAAGTGCGGCAGGGTCAGGGTCATCTGGCGGTTGACCCAGTCGAGTCGCCACTGCAGGCCCACCAATGCGGCCAGAGACATCAGGGCCAGCCAGCCCAGCACGGCCTGCCAGCCCAGCAGCACCTCCAGCAGCAGCCCCACCAGGGCCACCGCCAAGAGGGCGAAGGTGGCGGCACGACGCGTCAGGTTCAGGTCGGCGCGGCGCATCAACGATTCGACCCGGGCATTCCAGTTCAGGGGTTCGTCCTCCTCGGTTTCGTCGGCGGTGAACACCCCCGGCAGGTGCTGCGCCAGCACGCGTTCCGTGCGCTGGGCGGCACGCCGCTGCAGCCACACGAACCACAGGCCCAGCGCGGCCGCCAACAGCCCCAGCACCAGCGACCACCAGAGCCAGGAAACGCCGTCAGAACTGGTCATCCAGAATTCCTGCGCGCGGAGCCGCCAGGGCGGTGGCCGCGGGGGTGCTGCCGGACTTGAGCTTGGCCGTCACCGGCTTGAGGCCGCTGGCCTGCCAGCGCACCTCGCCCGTGCCGTCGTCGTTGAAGCGGAACAGCTCCTGCGTCACATAGGTGGTTTCGTTCACGCCGTTGACCTCGGTGATGGAGATGACGCGGCGGCTGCCGTCGGGCAGGCGGTTGACCTGCACGATGAAATCGATGGCGTTGGCGATCTGCCGGCGCAGGCTGAGTTCGCTGCCCTGGAAGCCGGCAAATCCGGCCAGCATTTCGAGCCGGTACAAGCATTCCCTTGGGGAACTGGCGTGGATGGTGCCCATCGAGCCATCGTGGCCGGTGTTCATGGCCTGCAGCATTTCCAGCACCTCGCCGCCGCGGACTTCACCCACCACCACCCGGTCGGGGCGCATGCGCAGGGAGTTGCGCATCAGGTCGCGTCCTGTCACCTGGCCCTGCCCGTCGAAGCCGCCCGGACGGGTTTCGAGCCGCACCACGTGCGGGTGGTTCAGCGAGAGTTCGGCCGTGTCCTCGATGGTGATGATGCGTTCATGCGCCGGTATGAACAGCGCCAGCGCGTTCAGCAGCGAGGTTTTGCCCGAACTGGTGCCGCCACTGACGAGGATGTTGCAGCGCGCCAGCACCGCATCGTGCAGCAGTTGCAGCATGGCCCGGTCGAAGGAGCCCAGCACCACCAGTTTCTCTGGCGTCAGCGGGTCTTGGCGGAATTTGCGGATCGACACCGTGGTCCCGTCCAGTGCCAGCGGTGGGATCACCGCGTTGACCCGGCCGCCGTCCACCAGCCGGGCATCGACCATGGGGCTGGATTCGTCCAGGCGGCGCCCCACCGGTGCCAGGATGCGCCGCACGATGCGCAGCAGGTGTTCCTCGTCGGTGAAGCGCACCTGGCTGCGGGTGAGCTTGCCGTGGCGCGAGACGTAGACCACGTCGGGGCCGTTGATCAGGATGTCCTCGATGTCCGGGTCGTCGATCAGTTCCTGCAGCGGCCCCAGACCCGACAACTCCTTGGTCAGCGCGTCCAACACCAGGCTGAGTTCCTGTTTGTTCAGCGGCAGGTTGGTGGTGCGGGCAAAGCGCTCGACCTCGGTCGCCACCAGCCGCTGCACGGCCGCGACCGACATGCGCCCAAACTCCCCGCCCAGCGACTCGATCTTGGCCAGCAGGTGTTCGTAGGCCTGGCGCTTGATCTGCTGGAAAGCCTGGCTGTGCTGAAAGCTCTGGCTCTCGTCGGCGAATTGGATGTCGGTGTTCACGGCAGGGCGCTCAGCGGGAAAAACCGGGCAGGCTCGAGTTGGTCACCCAGGGGCCGAGGAAGTAGTTCGACAGCACCGTCGAGGGCCGCTCGCGCTGGTCACCGGGCAGGGTGGGCAGGTCGGTGCCGGCCTTGCTGGCCTGCACCAGGTGCGGGGTGACGATCAGGGCCAGTTCGCTTTCCTTGCTCTGGTATTCGACGTTTTTGAAGAACGCCCCCAGGATGGGCAGCTTGCCCAGGCCGGGCACCTGGTTGACGTTGGAGGTGGTGGTTCGGCTCACCAGACCGCCGATGACGAAGCTTTCGCCGTCGCCCAGTTCCACCATGGTGTCGGCGCGCCGCGTGGTGATGGCCGGGATGCTGAAGCCGTTGGCCACCAGCGCGTTCTGGTAGTCGAGGTCGCTGGCCTCGGGCGCCACCTTGAGCACAATGCGGTCGCGGGACAGCACGGTGGGCGTGAGGTTCAGGGCGATGCCGAAGGTTTTGTACTCAATGGCCACCGTGCCTTCGCTGGAGGGCACCGGAATGGGGATTTCGCCGCCGGCCAGGAAGCTGGCCATCTGGCCCGACATGGTGACCAGCGTCGGTTCGGCCAGAACGCGCAGCAGGCCCTGGCTTTCCAGCAGTCGCAGGCTGACGGACGGCGCGAAATTGCCGCGCTGTGTGCTCGCGAAAAAGCTGAAGGGCGCGTTGCTCGGGGCGGCGTTGCTTTGCAGGCCAAAGGAGAAATTGCCCCGCTGGTTGCTGGCGTTGAAATTGATGCCTGCCGCGCGCAGGTCGGAGCGGCTGAACTCCACCACCTTCACATGCACCTGCACCGTGCTGGGCAGGTCCACGCTGCTGCGGTCCACCAGCGGCGCTTTGCCTGCCACGGCCTGGGCCGCGCGGAAGTCCTGCACATGGGTCAGCACCTGCGGTGCCGCACCCGTCAGCTCCACCGAACCCGGGCGGCCCGACAGGCGCAGGCTGGTGAACTCGGCCGTGACGTGGACGGTGTAGACCAGCGGCTCGTTGCGGCCCGCCAGCCAGACACTGACCTGACTGGTGCCGAGTCCGACGGCGCGCAGCAGCAGCGAGTCTTCGCCCGCTTTGGCGCCGCGCAGGGGCTGCACGTCCACCGCAGCATCGTTGCTGGTGGACACGCGGGTGGGCCGCTGCGCCAGCGCGATCGACCGTTCCTGGCCGATGCGCAAGGCCAGCGCCGAGGGCGTGGCCGCCACGGTGGTGGTCTGCGAAGCACTGGCTGCCGGGGCGGTCACTTTCTGGACCGGTTTGCGTGGCGCGGTGCGGACGGGTTCGGCCGACTGGGCCCAGCCCAAGCCAGGCAGCAGGGCCAGCCACAAGGCAGGTTGCAGCAGCCGGTGGGCGGCCAGCGGGGCGGGTGCAGGCGTGCGGTGGGGTTTCATCGGTGCTGGGCGCGGCATCAGTAGGTGACGTTTTCACGTTTGCCGCTGCGCACCACCTCGACCGAACGCTGTTCGGGCTTGCGTGCGGCGGCGGGGGCGGGGCCAGCGACCCGGGCCGGGGCGGAGGCGGGTCGGGCGGCGCCACCGGCCAGGCTATCCAGGCGGGCGCCGGCCAGCGCGCGGTCTTCGGGGGTGGTGGCGTTGCGCACCGGCAGCACCGGGGCGTTGGTCCACAAATCGGCCTGGGGGCGACCCGGGTCGTCGGGGTGCCGCAGGGCCAGCGCCAGTCGGCCCGACGACTCGCCCAGCAGCAGGGCCGGCACCTGGTCCACGGGCACCGCCAGCACCGCGGTGCGCGCGGTGTCGGAACGGTTGGCCCGATCCGCCGATGCGTTGCTGTCGGGTGCGGCGGTTTGCTTGTCGCCATAGGTCAGCACCTGCAGGCGGGACAGCAGCAGGCGAGCGGAAGAAGCCCCCACCTCGTCGCCGCTCTGCTTGAGCATGACGAACACATCCACCTGGTCGCCTGGGCGGATGCGGTTGGCCACCCCGATGGCTTCGTCCACCCGCACCGCCACGGCGCGTGCCCCCGCAGGCACTTCCAGGGCAAAGCTCTGGCTCAGGAAGGTCTTGAGCACCGGTGCGCCCGGACTCAGGGCCACACCGACCACCTCGCCCACCAAGGCCGTGGTCGTGTCGTAGCTGCCCTCGAGTCTGGACGGAAAAGGCTCCAGCCGCAGGTCTTCCGCGGTCAGGGTGTGACCGGCGGGCACCGGCTTGGCCGCCACCACGGTGGGGTGCGTCACGGCCGCAGCGGGGGCCGGAGCAGGTCCCTGGGCGGCACTGGGTTTGCGCTGGCCCGAGACCAGGCCGACCACCGCCAGCACCAGGGCCAGCACAAACAGGGTGACGGCGGCGATACGGACCAGATTGTTCATGGCAGACGATGAAGGTGGGTCAGAGCAGGCTGCGGGTGCTGACCTGGGATTCGGCTTCGCTGTTCAGCAGGGGCAAGAGCGCTTCGCCCATCAGACCGATCAGTGGCACGATGGGGTAGTCGCGGTAGTTGTAGCTGGCCGTGACCTTGACGCACCGCAGGTCGGCGTTGTAAACGCAAGGGGCGGCCACCGCCGTGCAGGTGTAGGCCGCGGCCTGCACGTTGCTCAACCATTCGCCGGCCCGTTCGCATTCGGCCTGTGCGCGGCCGCGGCGCAGGGCCAGGGCCGCGTCGGGGTCGTTGGCGGACTGAAATTCCAGCGAGGCGCGCGCACCCTCCGCAGCGGCGAAGGCCACCGTGCTTTTGACCGCGAACATGATGCTGAAGAGCACCATGCCGTACAACACCAGCAGCAAAACCGGCAGCAGCAAGGCCATTTCCAGCGCCGTGGCGCCCTGCGATGCGCGCGGGGCTGCGGCTTTCATGGCGTTGTCCCGGGGTGTTGCGGTGCGAAGGGCACAAAAAGACAACAACCGGCCGAGAGACCAGTTCCAGCAGCCGTGCCCATTGGAACAGGGTGAAGCGCGGGGTGTGGACTCACACGCCTCAGTTGCCGACGCCCAGCTTGCTCAGGATGTCGTTGAACAGGGTTCCCACGCCGTCACCCAAAGTGGTGAAAATGCCAATCAAGGCCACCACCAGAATGCCTGCAATGACCGCATATTCCAATGCGGTGGCGCCCAGTTCCTGGCGACCGAGACGACGGATGGATTTGCGCATGGTGATACCCCTTCGGTTGATTAAAATTTTTGTGTGCTCAAATTGATTCAGCAGATAAATCAACTTTACTTTTACGCACTGTGGGTAAAATGTAGCACAAATACCCCTACCCGCAAAAGCCCCGTCACCCTTGGCGCAACACCCTCTCGTCTGTGTCTGAACCCCAATCCTCAGCGGCGCAGCCCCCAGTTTCAACGCCGGTGGACGACGGTGAGGCGGCTTTGCTGGTGTCTTTGCTCACCCGGATGAAGCAGCGCGACACGGCCGCGCTCGAGCAGCTCTACCGTCTGTATTCCAAACGCATCGCGCGTTTCGTGGCGCAACTCTTGCGCGACCCCCAGGAAGCCAACGACATCACCCAGGATGTGTTCATGCGCGTCTGGCGCTATGCCGCCGCTTTCGACCCGCAGCGCACCACCCATCCGGCCGGGTGGCTGTTCCAAGTGGCCCGCAACCAGGTGATGAGCGAACTGGCCAACCGTTCCCGGGCGGTGATGCAAGGCGATGAAGGGTTGGATGAGCACCCATGCGAACCCGACGAGAGTGTGGCCGCCAGGTGGATCGTCAACAGCGAGGCGTTTGCGCGAGCGCTCGACAGCCTGTCTTCGCACCAGCGCCAGGTGGTGCACCTGCGGTTCTACGGTGATTTGAGCCTGCGCGAGATCGCCGACACCTTGCATGTGCCCCTGGGCACCGTGAAAACCTGGCTGCACCGCAGCCTGCTGCAGATCCGCAGCACCCTGGAGCCGGAGTTGACCCCATGACCCCTGCGCTGAGTGACGAAGATGCCGTGCGCGCCATGCTGTACGTGGCCGATCTGCTGGCGCCCGAAGAGGCGCAGCAGTGGCGTCAGCGGCTGCCCCGTGAGCCTGTTCTGGCCGAGGAGGTGCAGCGCTTGCAGGCGCGCCAGGGTGGTGCCGATGGCGCCGGCAGTCTGCTGGAGCTGATGGGGCGCGTGCGCACCGAGGAGGCCTGGCGCCAGGAATTGCTCCAGGCCCACCCCGAGGTGGCCCGCAAGGCGGCGCAGCTGTGGGTGGCTTTGCAGGAGGTGCGGGCCCGGCTGGCGCAATTGAAACAACTGGAAGAGGCCGCCCGTGCCATGCAGCCGGGCGCCGGGAGAGGTGCGGAGTGATCGAACTGTTGCTGCCTGAGCGCTTTCGCCCCTTGCGGGTGCGCGAGTCGCAGGCCTATGGCCAGGCCTTGCTGGACAATTTTGCGGCGGCGCGTGCGGCCCTGACCCGTGCCGCCTGGTTGTCCAGTCCCATTGGTCTGCTCGCACTGCTCCCGTCCATCTTCACACTGGAGGTGTTCGACCGGGTGATCTTTCGGCACGGCATGTCCACGCTGGTCGCCTTGCTTGCGGGGGTGGCGGTGGCCCTCGCGGTGGAATGGTGGTTCCGCCGGCGGCGTTCGGCGCAGTTGCGCGAGGCCGGGGCGCTGATCGACTGGGGCTTGTCGTCGACTTTGCTGGACCGCATGCTCAGCCAGCCCCTGCGCACCCTGGAAGACCGGCCAGCGGCGGCCTGGATGTCGCTGTTCCGCGACGTGAGCACGGTGCGCGTGCTCATGACCGGTGCGGTGGTTCAGGCCCTGTTCGACCTGCCGCTGGCGGTGTTTGCGGTGCTCATCATTGCCATCGTGGCCACGCCGGTGTTGCCCGTGGTGCTGGTGGCCATGGTGGTGTTTGGGCTGCTGGCGTGGTGGTGGGCCGACGAGGTCAAGACCGGCAAGGTGAGCGAGGTGCAGCGCGCCCGCAACCTGGACATGTTCACCGCCGAACTCTGCCGCGCGCGCGAGTCCGTCAAGGCGCTGGCGCAACACGATGCAGTGGCCGACCAGTGGAAACGCAACTACGAACAGTGGCTGGGCGAAAGCTTCACCAAGGGCACCGAGCTGGAAGAGGCGCGCGAACTGTCGCACACATTGCTGGTGCTCACCTCCATTTCCATCACCGCGTTTGGCGCCCTGGCGGTGGTGAACCAGTGGATGACGGTGGGCGGCCTGATCGCCGCCAACATGCTGGCGCTCAAAGCCATTTCGCCGATTGCCATGTTGTCGGGGGCCTGGCGCCAGCTGGCGCAATCGATCGAGTCGGCCAAGCGTCTGGATGCGGTGTTCGAGCAGCCGGTGGACGCCGCCGGGGGCGAGTTGAGCCTGCCTCGCCCCAAGGGCCGGGTGCGATTGGAGAAACTCACCTTCCGTTTCGACGACCAGGTTCAGCCCGTGTTTGACGAAATCGACCTGACCCTGCAGCCCGGGCAGTTTTACGCGGTGGTGGGGCGCAACGGCGCGGGCAAGTCCACCCTGCTCAAGCTGATCACCGGACTCTACCGGCCCAACGAGGGCCGCGTCATGATCGACGAGTACGAGCTGCAGCAGTTTTCCCGGGCCGAAACGGCGGCCTGGATCGCCACCCTGGCGCAGAACGTCTACTTCATCGACGGTTCGATCGCAGACCAGTTGCGCAGTGCCGCGCCCGACGCCAACGACCAACAAATCGTCAAGGCCTGCAAGCTCACCGGTGCACACGCCGCCATCAGCCGCTTGCCCCAGGGCTATGCCACCGTGCTCAAGGAAGGTGGCCGGGCGTTGTCGGCCGGGGTGCGGCGCAAGATCGCGCTGGCCCAGGTGTTGCTGCGCAACCCGGCGGTGCTGGTGCTGGACGAGCCTTCCAACGACCTGGACCACGACAGCGAAATGCAGCTGATTGCCGCCCTCAAGCTGATTGCCAAGGTGCGCACCGTTGTGGTGGTGACACACTCGCAACCAATGGTGGCCAACGCCGACCTCGCCGTTGATGTGACCGGCGACGGGCGTGTCGAGGTGATCACGCCGGCCCTGGCCATCGAACGCTATTTCTCTGCCGGCAAGCGCACCAAGGCCTTGGAGCCGGCGACCGAGCCCACCGACACACACTGACATGAGCGACGATTCATCCAAACCCCGCGTCATCGGCCGCCTGCACCGCTTGCGCCAGGAGCGGGCCCAGCGTTCCCGCTGGCGCCGCCTGGCGCCCCGTGTGGCCGCCGGGGTGGCCGTGGTCCTGGTGGCGGTGGCGTTGTTCGCCCCGGTGGAGATGACGGTGACCGCCCCGGGGCGGGTGGTGCCGTCTGAGCGGGTGAAATCGGTGCAGCACCTGGAGGGCGGCATCATCCGCGAGGTGTTTGTGCGCGAAGGGCAGTCGGTGCGCGCCGGGGACCTGCTGGTCAAGGTTGACCTGGGGGCTCAGGGCCCCAACCTGGAGGAAATCCGGGCCAAGGTGGCTTCTCTGCACGCGGCCCGACAGCGCTTGACCAGCGAGGCCAGCGGGACCCCGTTGAACCTGCAGATGTTCGCCCCCGACACGGCGCCTGCGGTGTTGCAGACCGAAATGCTCACCTACAACGCCCGCTTGCTGGAGCACCAGGGACAGTTGTCGGGGGCGCGTTCGCAGGTGGACATGCACAACAGCCGCGCGTTGGAGGTGCAGGCCAAGATCGATGGCCTGGAGGCCCGCCAGACCATTCTGGAGCGGGAATACGCGATCTCGGCCCAACTGGCGCAGGAGCGGCTGGTGCCCGAATTGGAGGCCATCCAGAAACAGAAAGAGCTGGAGACCAACCGGTCCGAACTGGCCAGTGCACGCCAGGGCCTGGCCGCTGCCCGGGCCGCCGCCCAGGAGGCCCGCAGCAAGGTCGAGGAAGCCGAAGGCCGGTTCCGTCGCCGGGCCTCGGAGGAATTGCTCACCACCGAGCGGCAGATCGCCACCGCCTCCGAAGAACTGGGACGGGCCCAGGACCAGCGTGACCGCGCCACGCTCAGTGCCCCGATCCACGGCATCGTCAAGGGTTTGCGTTCGGGTGAGCCGGGCTGGGTGGTCAAGCCGGGCGAAACCATCATGGAGGTGGTGCCCGCCGATGCGGAAATCGAGGTGGAGGCCCGCCTGAATCCGCGTGACCGTGGCCTGATCGCCGACGGCCAGCCCGTGCGCATCAAGGTCACTGCCTATGACTTTTTGCGTTTCGGGGCGCTGGAGGGCCATGTGCTGCGCATCGCCGCCGATGCCGACCAGGATCCCGAGTCGGGCAGTTATTTCAAAATGGTGGTTCGCACCCAAGGCGCGGTGCTGGGCAAGTCGCAACTGCCGGTGACCGCAGGCATGCAGGCGGACGTGGACGTGGTGATCGGGCGCCAGCCTTTTGCCTGGTACCTGCTGCGGCCGGTGCTCAAGGTGGGGGCGGAAGCCTTCCGGGAGCCATGAACGTGACACGGTGCCCCGGATTTGTCCGCCCCGTGGCGGTCGTGCTGGCCGGATGGCTGTGGGGCGGGGTTGTGCTGGCCCAGTCTGCCCCCCCCGCCGCCGACATGGCCCGCCGCCTGGCTTTGCTGATGCGCGAGGCACCCGAGGTAGCCGAGGCCCAGGCGGCCCTGGCCGGGCGCTACGCCGAACTGGATTCGGCGACCTACGCCCGCTGGCCCCAGGCCAGTCTGAGTGTGGCCGGGGGCGACACCTCGTCCGCCTTGCGTGGCAACCCCTCGCCCGAGGTGGACGCGCGGGTGACCGCCGGTCTGCGTTACACCCTCATTGACTATGGCCAGCGCAACGCCCGGGTGCTGGCGGCCGAGCAGGCGGTCCAGTCCGCCTTGGCGGCTGTCGAAAAAAGCCAGGAAAAAGTGGCACAGAATGCCCTGACCGCCTACCTGCAGGTGCTGCGTTTCGCCTTGTTGACGGAGGTGGGCCACAACTCTCAGGCCGCTCTCACGGAGCTGGAGCGCCTGGAAGCGCGCCGGGTGGAACTGGGCGGAGCGGGCATCACCGACGCCAAGCTGGCCGCCTCGCGGCTGGCGGTCAGCACCAACAAGCTGGCCCAGTTTGAACTGTCTTTGCAGGAAGCGTTGTCCAAATTTGCCGCCTTGTACGGTTTTGCCCCCGACCCCGCCCAGTTGCCGGTTCTGCAGGTGCCGACGCGCTGGCTCCAGGCCGATCTGGAGACGGCGGTCGCTGCCGCCATCGAGCGCAGTCCGGCGGTGCGCTCCAGTCGGTTTGCCTTGGAGCAGGCGCGCGCCGACCTCCAGGCCGAAGAAGCCGCACGCTTCCCGGCGGTGGATGTGACGCTGACCAAGCGCTACGAGTACCCGGGCGGTTACTCCGAAAAGCCGCGATTCGGGGTGCAGGTGTCGGTGGGCAGTGGCACCGTGCTGGAAGCCGGTGCCCGGGTCGCCCGTGCCCTCAGCCGGCGCGACACCGAGGCACAACGCCACGAGACCCTGTTGCGCGATCTGCGCCAGATGGCCCAGGCCGCCTGGCAGCGGCAGCGACTGGGGGCCACCCGGGTCGGCCTGCTGGCCGCTGCCGCCACCGATTCGCTCACCGTCTTCAACGCCCGCGCGCGGCTCAACAGCTTTGGTCGCGAGACCACCCTGGCTTTGCTGGATGCCCAGGTCGAGTCCAACAACGTCCTCATCGACTGGGTCAACGCCATTTTTGACCAGCGGGTGGGGGAACTGGACCTGGCCAAGGAAACCGGCGGTCTGGTGCCCGGGACCGATGCCGAACTGCCCTGGGCGCAGCAACTCTTTGCGGCCGCCGATTACCGTGCGCCCGTGCGGGCCGCGCTGGCGTCGGCCACGCCGCGTCCCGTGGCGGCCACGCCCACTGCACCGGCCGGCGCCATGGCCACCCCACTGGCGCTGCCGAAGGGGCATCCGGTGCCCGATTTCAAAGCCGCCCAGCCCCTGCGCCTGCATATGCCGCGTCCGGACCGCCAGGGGCCCCAGACCCCGGTGAAAGAATTTTTGGTGACTTTTGCGCTGGACGTGAAACCTTTTTCCCCCAAGCCCGGTAGAGGCTGGTAAGCACCACACCGTTCAAGGTTGATCATGACCACCGACACCCTTTCCCCTTTGGCCAGCGCCAGTCCGGCGCTGGGGGCCTTGTCCAGCCAGCAGTTGAAAACGCTGGTGGGGCAGGTGCGCGAGCAGTCGCCCCTGCCGTCTTTCGACAGCGACGAAAGCCTCAAGGATTCCCTCGTAGGTCGGGCCGAGCCCATGGCGCAGGGTGTGGTCTCAGCGCTGGGGCTGGCCAGCATTGCCCTGCTGTCCGAAGCCCGGGCCGAGCAGGCCCTGGCCAACCTGTCCCCCTTGCGCCTGGCGCTGGACTCGCTGGATGCCACCTTTCTGTCCACCGAGCCACAACTGATGGCCTTGCTCGGACCGAACGCCGGCGGCGAACTGGGCGCCTTGCGGGCCGACGTGGCGGCGCTGGACTGGAGCGAACTGGTGTCGATGGTGCATGACCTCTCGACCAGTCTGTCGAACGAGGTGCTGCCGTCTTCCAGCGATTTCACCGATGGGGTTTCTGCACCGCTGCCAATCGGCGAAGGCCTGTCCGCCATCCTGGCCGATCTGCCTTTGCTGGAGCAGGCGGGGCAGGCCCTGCCCGGGCTGGAAGCCACGCTGACCGACGCCGGGGTTTCGGTGCCCGATCTGCTGGCCAGCGGCGCGCTGCCGGTGGTGGCACTGCCCGCCGCTCTGGACCCGCTCACGTTGGTGTCCGGTGTGGGCGACACCGTGCTGGGTGTGGTGGACGCCACCGTGGACGGCGTGCTCGGAACCGTGGACAACCTCCTCGACGGTGCCCTGGGCACGGTGGGTGGCGTGGTCGGTGGCGTGACCGACCTGGTGGAGGGCTTGCTGGGCGGGGACGGTGGCCCGCTGGGCAACCTCACCGAAACGGTGCAGGACGTGGTGGAAGTGGTGGACAACACCCTGGGGGGCGCCCTGGATGCGGTGTCGGACTTGGCCAATGGACTGACCGATACCCTGGAGGGCGTTCTCGGAGGCGTCACCGACAGCGCCGGGTCATTGCTGGATCTGGTCGTGGGCGGGTCCGATGGCCTGCTGGGCGGACTGACGCAAATCCTGAATCCCGATGGCAGCGATGGCTCGGACACGGGCCTGATCCAGGGGCTTGACGACGGTGATCTGGTTGGTCTGGTGAGCGAACTGCTGGGCGAGGAGACCAGCGCCTTGGTCGATGGCGTGCCTTTGGTGGACGATCTGCTGACGGGGACTTCCACCGGTGACGCGCTGGCGCCTGTGACCGACCTGCTGGTGGACACCACCGATGGGGTGACGGACGCGCTGGACGCTGTGGCCGGCTCCGAGGGACTGCTGGGGGGGCTGACCGATCCCCTGGTGTCGAGCAACACAGAAGACGGTTCCCTGCTGGGCAACTTGACCCAGAACCTGCTGGGCTGAGCCTGTCCCCGGCAAGGGAGCGCCGCCTGCCCAGGGCCTTGTGTTGCAGGCGGATGGGCCGGGGGTGGAGGGTAAAATGGCCACCAACCATGGCGACTTCTAGGGACAAGCAGGCATGACCACTCCACAGGAACCGGGCTTTCAACCGCTGGATGGCGGCGTTGCCAGCCCAGCCCAGGCAGTCAATGCCTTGCAGCCCTTGCTGGTGCTGATCACCGACTCCAACGAAACCGCCATGCGGGTCAACGGCATGGTGGCGCAGGTGGCCAAGATCCACGTCCTGCCATTCAAGGTGGCGGGTGGCATGCTGGCCAAAGTGGCTGAAATTGCCCCGCGTGCCGTGATTGTGGACTTTACCGAAGACACCCGTGAGGAGGCCGTGGCGGTCTCGGCCCAGCTGCGTTTTGGCCGGCCCGATACGCCGCTGGTGGCGCTGGGCCGCTCGGATTCCGGTGCCGACGCCCTGGCCGCTCTGCGCTCCAATGTGAGCGAGTTTCTGGATGTCCGGGCCCAGTCGGCCGAGGTGATGACGGTGCTCAAGCACCTGTTCACCCGCAGCGGTACCCACAGCGGGCGTGGCCAGACGATTGCCGTTTTCGGTGCGCGTGCGGGGGTGGGCGTGTCCACCTTTGCCGCCAACCTGGCCTGCTGCATGCGCAGCCTGGGGGGGCGCACGGCGCAGATCCTGTTGATGGACCTGGGTCTGCCGGTGGCCGACAGCGCCATCCTGCTGGGGGGCAAGAAGGCCTTCAATTTTGTCGAATTGGCCAAAGTGCTTGACCGGGTCGACCCGCTGTTCCTGGATTCTGCGCTGTCCAAAACGCGGGACGGCATCGCCACCTTGCCCCTGCCGGACAACGTGGCCGAGTTGCGTGACATCACCCCTTCCATCGCGGTGGGGCTGATTGACCGGATGCGCATCTTTTTTGATGTGCAGATCATCGACCTGGGCGGCTTCACCAACCTCGAATTCGCGGTGATGGTGGCTTCCCAGTGCACCCGCACCCTGTTGCTCACCGAACAGTCGGCCACCTCCATCGTTTCGGCCAATGCGGTGGCCGGGGCCTTGCAGTCGGCGGGCGTGTCGGCCAAACTGGTGGTCAACAAGTACGACTCGGCCCTGGCGCCCACGGCCTTGAAGATTTCCGAGCGGTTGGACCTGCCTTTGCTGGGGACCTTGCCCGAGCGGCGCCAGGTCCTGGTTCAGGCGTTGAACCAGGGCACGCCGCTGTTTCAGTCCCACCCCAACGACGCCTACAGCCGGGCCCTGCGCAAGATCGGATGGGACCTTTCGCCGTTCGACGACGCGCTGGAGCGTGACATGTCTCCCTTGTCTGTGTCCTCGTTGCTGGAGAAGGTGCTGCGCCGCAAACGACCCCTGGACACCCCGGCGACCTGACCGTTGATGAAGCGCAAGTTGTACTGGCTAGGCGTGCCCTTGCTGGCCGCCGCCCTGGCGGTGTCGTGGTGGCTGGGCGCCAGCTTGTCCACGTCTGCTTCGGTGGGCGGTGCCGTTTCGACCGGTGAGCAGGCGTCGATCCAGGAGCGCAACGCCGAGTTTGCCGCCGGAGTGGCGCTGTTGGAGGGGCGTCAGTACCCGCAAGCCTTGGCCCATTTCCAGGGCATGGTGGACCGCTACCCGGACCTGATCGAGGCCCACAACAACCTGGCTCATGCACATGCGGCTCTGGGCGATGTGTCTGCGGCCCGTGCGGCCCTGGAGGCCGGGGTGCAGGCACAGCCTTCGGTGCTGGCGCTGGTGGACAACCTGCGGCAGTTGCACGCCCGCGAATCGCTGCTGTCGCTGAACAGGGCGTTGCAACTGGAGCGGCGGCCTGTGGCCGAACTGGTGCTGGCCCCTGTTGAGGCAATCTACACCGCCCAAGTGCCTGGCCCGAAGACCGCCGCGGATCCGGTGGTGCAGGCCCCGCCAAGGGCTGCGCCCGGGCCGGTCGCGCGCGTCGAAGCCCCTGCAAAGGCCGAGGCCCAAGGGGCGCAGGCAGACGTCCCCGAGCCCCCCAGCGCCGCGCCAGCCGTCCCGGTGCCGGTTGGCGCCGCGGCTGCCCCAGCCACCGCCACACCCACCGCCGTGGCACCCGAGGCCGTTTCCCACGGCCGGGTCCCACCGGACGTGCCTTCGCCGGAGCAGGCCGTGCTGGCGCAGGTGCGGGCCTGGGCACGGGCCTGGTCTGCTCCCAATGTGCCACAGTACCTGGCTTTCTACGACGAGAGCTTTGTCCCGCCCAACGGCCTGAGCCGCCGCGCTTGGGAGGCCGAGCGCCAGTCCCGCATCGCCGGGCGCAGCATCAGTGTGCGCCTGGAGAACGTCAGCGTCACCCTGCAGGGCGACCGCGCGGTGGTGCGCTTCCGGCAGCACTACCGTTCGGGCGGTTTTGTGTCGTCGGTGAACAAACGCCTGGTCTGGGTGCGCCGTGGCACGCAATGGCGCATCGCCAGTGAGGGCGTGGCATGACACAACCGCGGTTCGGCCGACGCCGCTGGCTGATTGGGTTGGGGCTGGCCTTGGCGATTGCCGCGGCAGGACTGCAGCTGGGGCGAGATGTGGTGGCGGCGACGGAGCGGTCGGCGGGGCCCGTGCGTTCGCTGGTGTTGCGGCCACCGGCGCAGGCACCTGTGGCCGCAGCACCCCATGCTCCGGGTTCGGTCGAGGCACACCTGTCCGACGTGTTGGCGTCCTTGCAGGCAGCGGATTTGGACCGGGCCCATGAGGCTGCCCGCCGGCTGACCGAGCGCTACCCGACCCACCCGCTGAGCCAGCTGATGCTGTCCGACGTCAGCCGCATGCAGTCGTTTGAACTGCCGCTGCTGGCCACGGGGGGTGACCGTGTGCCGGTCGAACAGTCCCGTCGCCTGGAGGAAATGCGGATCGAGGCCCAGCGCCGTCTGTCCATGAGTCCGGCCGACCGCAGCGATCGGGTGCGTCTGGTGCCCGTGTGGGCCTGGACGGAACGTCGGCCTTACCTGGTGGTGGTGGATGCCCGGCTGTCGCGCCTGTACCTCCTCAAGGCCCAGCCAGCGTCGGACACGCGCCGTCCAGTGTTCGAGGTGGTGGAGCGCCTTTACGTTTCGTTTGGCAAGAACGGACTGGACAAGCGGCTGGAAGGCGATGGGCGCACCCCGCTGGGCTTGTACCGGATTGTCGGTCGGCGCACCGATGCCGAATTGCCTCCGTTGTACGGTCACGGGGCCTTGACCCTCAACTACCCCAACGCGGTCGATGCCATGCAGGGGCGGACCGGCAGCGGCATTTGGCTGCACGGCGTGCCGCCCGGGCAGTACGTGCGCCCCCCGTTCTCGTCGGACGGCTGCATCGTCTTGGCCAATCCGGATTTTCAGCGCTTGTTCGATCCCCTGGATTTGCGCGGGGCATCGGTGCTGGTGGCCCAGGACGGACTGTGGGCCGAGGCGGGCGGATCGGATGGTGCACCGCCAACGCCGGATGCCGGTTCGCTGGCGCAGGCTGTGCAGGCGCTCCAGACGGCCCGTACCGCCCACGATCCCATGGCCTTGCAGGGCTGGATGCACCCGACCAGCCGCGAGGCCTGGGCTCGGTTGCGCGCCGCGGGTGGGGTTCAACTGGGGCACGATGGCTTGAGCCTGCTGGCCGATCCGCAGCACCCCCAGCATGTGCTGGCTGAGTTTCATGAAACCGTCAATGGTCAGCGCACCGAGGTGGTCCGGGCCCAGCACTGGTGGCGGGAGGCGGTTGGCTGGCGTCTGTTGCGTGACGAGGTGGTGGCAGGCAAGCCCAGTGCGGCGCTGGCGTATGTGCCCAGTCCACCGCGTGGGGTGGGGGCCGAGGGCGATGCGATGCCGGAGGCGGTTCCGCCCGCCTTGCGCCAGGCGGTGGAGGCCTGGGCGAGTGCCTGGAGCCGTGGCGACATGGAGGGCTATCTGCAAGCCTACGCCCCGTCATTCAAACCCCAGAACGGCCAGACCCGCGCCGCCTGGGCACAGGAACGGCGGGAGCGGATTGTGGGGCGTGCCTCGATCGATGTGCGCCTCTCCCAACTCCAGTTCGACGTGGACGGGCCGCGCGCTGTGGTGCGTTTCCGTCAAGATTACCGGTCGGGCCCCATCGTCTCGAACACACACAAGCGCCTGGAGCTGGTGCTGGAGCAGGGGCGCTGGCGCATCGTGAGCGAAAAAGCAGGGCGTTGAGCCTTGGTCCGCTCCTCCCTTCCCCCTCTGTGTGTCCACCCGCATGTCTGACCACCAACTGCTGATTCCCCCCTCGTTTGTGGCCCTGCACACCCGTCCGGGCCGCCTGAGGCCCGATCTGCCCTGGCCGGCCCTGCTGGAGCGCCACGAACTGTGCGAGGACATGGCCCAGATGCTCACGGAGCACGCATCGCAGGTGCTGGTGCGTCTGGGCATCACCGAGGGCGATGTGTTGCAGCGCGTGCTGGCGGGCCTGCTGGCCGATGAAGGCCGTTTGAGCGATGGCGAAGCCCGCTGGGTAGTGTGCCGCCTGGCAGAACTGCTGCAGTGGCCGCTGCCGGCCAGCGTGGCCATGGGTGTGCCGCAGAACTGACCCGCTGCAAGCCCCGGGGCTGGGCCTTGACCAGGGTTGTCGCCTGCGAGGCAAGTTCAACGCCAGTCAGGCGTTAGATTGCGTGGTTGGCGCGGCCTGTCGCCGCCTTCCTTGCCAGGAGCGTTGACCATGACCGCGATCACCCCCGAATTGAGCCCTCACATTGAAATCTGGTGGGAAGACCTGCCTGTTGGCGTTGCGCGCGAGATGGGCAGTGTCAGCCCCAGCGCCGAAGAGATCGTGGCGTTCGCCCGCCAGTTCGACCCACAGCCTTTTCACCTCGACCCGGAAGCCGCCAAGCATTCGGTGTTTGGCGGCCTCTGCGCCAGCGGCTGGCACACCTGCAGCCTGGCCATGGGGCTGATGGTGCGCAATTTTCTGCACAAGACCTCCAGCCTCGGGTCGCCGGGCCTGGAGAACCTGCGCTGGCTCAAGCCGGTGTATCCCGGCGACGTGTTGAGCTTGCGCCAAACCGTGACCGACAAGCGAGGCATGCGCAAGCGGGCCGATGTCGGTCTGGCCCGCACCGTCTGGGAAATGTTCAACCAGCACGGCGACAAGGTGCTGCACATGGAAGGGCACGGCATGTTCCGGCGCCGTCAGCCTGCCAGGCTGGAAGGTGAGGCGGATACCCAGGGGTTGGATGCCACAGACGGGCAGGCACAAAAAAACCAGCCCTTGTGAGGCTGGTCAAGTTGTTGATTGGTTTGGTGCCGGAGAAAGGAATCGAACCCTCGACCTTCTCATTACGAATGAGCTGCTCTACCGACTGAGCTACACCGGCAACAGGGGGTTGAAAACCGCCCAAACCGGAATTATAGCGCCAGAAATCACGCGGCCTGCGGGGCTTCCAGGTGGTAACGGGTCACGCGATCCACCTCGTTTTTCGAGCCCAGCACCACGCTGACGCGCTGGTGCAGTTCGGTGGGCTGGATCTCGAGGATGCGCTGGCGGCCGTTGGTGGCGGCGCCGCCGGCCTGTTCCACCAGCCAGCCCATCGGGTTGGCCTCGTACATCAGGCGCAGCTTGCCGGGTTTGTTCGGCTCGCGCTTGTCCCAGGGGTACATGAACACGCCGCCGCGGGTCAGGATGCGGTGGACATCGGCCACCATGCTGGCGATCCAGCGCATGTTGAAGTCCTTGCCGCGCGGGCCTTCGCGGCCCTGCAGGCATTCGTCGATGTAGCGCTTGACCGGTTCGTCCCAGTGGCGCAGGTTGCTCATGTTGATGGCGAATTCCTGGGTGTCCGCCGGGATGGTGACGTTTTCCTGCGTCAGCACCCAGGCGCCCTGTTCGCGGTCCAGCGTGAACATGGCCACGCCATTGCCCACGGTCAGCACCAGGGTGGTTTGCGGACCGTAGATGCAGTAACCGGCGGCCACTTGGGCCTGGCCGGGTTGCAGGAAGTCGCTCTCGCACACCGGTTCGATGCGGGTCGGGTCCTCGTTGGGTTTGCGCAGCACCGAAAAAATGGTGCCGATGCTGACGTTTACGTCGATGTTGGAGGAGCCGTCCAACGGGTCGAACATCAGCAGGTACTCGCCTTGCGGGTAGCGGTTGGGCACCACGTAAATGCCCTCCATTTCCTCGGAGGCCATGGCCGCCAGGTGACCACCCCATTCGTTGGCGTCGATCAGCACCTCGTTGGCGATGATGTCGAGCTTTTTCTGCACCTCGCCCTGCACGTTTTCGCTGCCGGCACTGCCCAGCACCTCGCCCAGGGCGCCTTTGTTGACCTGGATGGCGATGCGTTTGCAGGCTCGGGCGACGATTTCGATCAGCAGCCGCAGTTCGGAGGGGATGCGGCCATGCACGCGTTGCTGTTCGACCAGGTAGCGGGTCAGGGAGATGTGTTCGGTCATGGGGGTTCCTGGGAAGCGGTTCAGTCGGCGAGGGCGCGGGTGACGACCTCGCGCACGTCGTTGCTCAGTTCGCCGTGGGCGGCGACGCGGGCAATCGCCTCGCGGGCGGCGCTGCGGTAGGGTTCGGCCAGCTGTTTCCAGCGGTCCAGTGCGCGCGCCAGGCGGGCGGCCACCTGGGGGTTGAAGGCGTCGATCTCGACGACCCGTTCGCTCCAGAACACGTAGCCGGCGGCATCGGCGCGGTGGAAGGCCCCGGGGTTGGCGTGGCAGTAGGTGCTGATGACGCTGCGCGCCCGGTTTGGGTTGCGCGGGTGGAAGTCGGGGTGTTGCAGCAACTGCTTGACCCGTGGCAGCACGTCACCGCCGTGGTCGGGCGCGCCGGCCTGCAGGGCAAACCACTTGTCCAGCACCAGGTCCTCGCGCTGGAACCAGGCGTGGAAGCGCCGCAGCGCGTCCTGCGCCAGGGCGTGCCCGCTGACGACCAGTGCCTGCAGGGCATGGAAGCGGTCGGTCATGTTGCCGGCGTCCTTGAAGCGCTGGTAGGCCTTGCCCGGCCACACCGCATCGCCGCTGTCGCGCGCGGCGATGCACAGCATCTGCAAGGCCAGGCCGGCCAGGGCGCGGCGGCCGCTGGAGACCGGGTCGGGCCGGTAGGCGCCGTTGTCCTGGTGGGCCTCGAAGGCCAGGGCCCAGTCGGCCTGCAGCGCCAGGGCCAGTTGCCGGCGCATGGCTTCGCGCACCGCGTGGATGCGCTGTGGGTCCACCACGTCCAGCTGTTCGGCGATGTAGGTTTCGGCCGGCAGCGTCAGCACCAGCTC
>NZ_JAAQQT010000588.1:0-11960 GCF_011742065.1 Aquabacterium sp. A08 | reverse complement strand
GAGTACGGCGGCACCGGGCTGGGCCTGTCCATCGTGCGCAGCCTGAGCCACCTGATGGGTGGCGAGGCCGGGGTGGACAGCACCCCCGGGCAGGGCTCGCGCTTCTGGTTCCGGGTGCCCCTGTGCGCCGCGCCGGCCGCCGGTACCGACCCGGCCAGCGGGACCGAGGCGGCCCCACCGGCCCCGGTGGCGCTGCACGCGCCCGAGGCGTTCGGCCCCGCCGGCACCCCCGCCGCGACAGTGGACGGCGCCGAGCCGCCCGCCCCGTCCGCCTGGCCGGGCCAGGTGCTGGTGGTGGAAGACCACCCGATGAACCGCATGGTCATCGTCCACATGCTGCAGCGCCTGGGGCTGGCCCACACCGTGGTGGAGGACGGGCAGCAGGGCGTGGACGCGGTCTGCGGCGGCCTGCGCCCGGCCCTGGTGCTGATGGACGTGGAGATGCCGGTGCTCGACGGCATCGCCGCGACCGCCCGCATCCGCGCCTGGGAGCACGAGCAAGGGCTGGCGCCCACGCCCATCGTCGCGCTCACCGCCAACGCCTTCGACGCCGACCGCCAGCAGGCCCTGGCCGCCGGCATGGACGACTTCGTGCCCAAACCCATCCACCTGCCCACCTTGCGCCAGGTGCTGTTGCGCTGGCTGCCGCAGGCCCGGCCGGCCACCCCCGCCACCACGCCGCCCGATGCGGCCCCCGCTGCCCCATGACGACCGACCTTTGCGCAGACCGCCCCACCGTGCTGGTGGTGGACGACACCCCGGCCAACCAGCTGCTGCTGCGGCACGCACTGGAGCAGCACTACCGCGTCGAGCTGGCCGACAGCGGCGCGGCCGCGCTGGCCCGGGTGCGCGGCGGGACGCTGCCCGACATCGTGCTGCTCGACGTCGTCATGCCCGGGCTGGACGGCTACGAGGTCTGCCGCCGCCTCAAGCAGGACCCGCTCACGGCCCGCATCCCCGTCGTTTTCCTCACCGCCCGCGGCGACAGCCGCGACGAGATCGAGGGCTTTGCCTGCGGCGCGGTGGACTACATCGTCAAGCCGGCGCCGTCGGCGCTGGTGCGGGCGCGGGTTCACAACCACCTGGAGCTCAAACGCACCCAGGACCGGCTGGCCAGCGCCAACCGCGCCCTGCACGGCCGGGTGGCCGCGCTGGAGGCGGGCATGGGCGCGCTGGCGGCCATGGGCGACGCGCTGGGCAAACTCGGGGCGCAGCACACCCGCCGGGTGCAGCATTACGTGGACTGCCTGGCCGGCCAGCTGGCGGGCCAGCCCGGCCACGAGGCCTGGGCCGACCCGGAAGGGCGCCAGCGCTTGGTCAGCGCGGCCGCGCTGTACGACCTGGGCAAGATCGGCATCCCCGAAGCCATCCTGTGCAAGCCGGGCGGCCTGACGCCGGAGGAACGCGAACGCGTCCAGACCCACGCCGAACTGGGCGGGCAGGCGCTGCAGAGCGTGATCAGCGCGGCCGAAGCCCAGCTGGGCGTGCCGCTGGCGCAGGACCCGGCCGACCGCGACGCCGGCGCCGGACCGTTGGGCTTTCTGGCGCTGGCGCGCGACCTGGCCCTGAGCCACCACGAACACTGGGACGGCAGTGGCTACCCCTTGGGCCTGCAGGCCGGGCAGATTCCGGCCGGCGCGCGCCTGTTGGCGGTGGCCGATGTGTACGACGCCCTGCGCTCGCGCCGGCCGCACAAGGCGCCCTGGGCCCGGGCCGCGGTGTGCGAGTACCTGCGGGCCGGGCGCGGCCGCCAGTTCGCGCCCGAGGTGATCGACGCCTGGGAGCGGGTCGAGCCGCAGTGGGACGCGATCTGGTTGCGCCACACCGAGCCGGGCGAACGGGTCTGAACCCGCGTTCGCGCGGCCCCGCAGGACCGCTTCAGTCCGCGGTGGCGCTTGGTGCGGGGCTGGCCACGGGCTCCAGCAGGCGGTCCACCTGGCGCAGGAAGTCGTGGATGTCGAACGGCTTGGTCAGGTAGGTGGCAAAGCCGGCCTGCTGGCCGCGTTCGATGTCGCGTGGCATCGCGTTGGCGGTGACCGCCACCACCACGCAGCCGTCCAGGCTCGGCTCGGCGCGGATCGCCTGCAGCGCCTGGTAGCCGTCCAGGTCGGGCATGTTGATGTCGAGCAGGATCAGCCGGGGCCGGTGCGCCAGGGCCAGCGCCAGCCCGTCGCGGGCGCATTCGGCCGTCAGCAATTCCAGGTGCGGGCGCAGCGCCAGGATGCGCCGGATCAGCTTGAGGTTGGCGGGGTTGTCGTCCACGCACAGCACCTGCTGGCGCGCGGCCGGGCCGCTGGGGGGGGTGTCGGTGTCGGGGGACATCGTCGTCTCCGTGGGAGTGAGGGGGGTGGCGGGCAGGGTGAACCAGAACACCGAGCCGCCGCCCGGCGGTTGCAGAAAGCCCATGTGGCCGCCCATTTTTTCCACCAGGCCCTTGCTGATGCTCAGGCCAATGCCGCTGCCTTCGATGCCGCCGGCCGTGTGCGGGCCGCGGGCAAAGGGCTGGAACAGCTGGGGCTGGAATTCTGCCGCAATGCCCGGGCCGTTGTCGGCCACCATCACCCGCAGGTGGGTGCCGTCTGCCCGCGCGCTCAGCCGCACCCAGCCCCCGGGCCGGTGGTACTTGATGGCGTTGGACAGCAGGTTGACCAGCACCTGGCGCAGCCGGGTGGCGTCGGCCAGGGCGTGCAGCGGCGCAGGCAGGTGGCAGCTCAGCGTCACCCCCGCCGCCTCGGCCAGCGGTTGCAGCAGCTGGCGGCTGGCTTCGGCCAGGGCGGCCAGGTCCACCGGCTCCAGCACCAGTTCGACCTGGCCGGCCTCGATGCGGCTGAGGTCCAGCACCTCGTTGATCAGCCGCAGCAGGTGCTGCCCGGCCTGGCCGATTTCGTCCACCGACTCGCGTTGCGTCCGGTCCAGCCGTGCGTCCAGGCCCAGCATCTGGGCAAACCCCAGGATGGCGTTGAGCGGGGTGCGCAGCTCGTGGCTCATGCTGGAGAGGAACTGGCTCTTGGCCTGGTTGGCCTGCTCGGCCTGTTCGCGCGCCAGCACCAGGTCGCTGATGTTCTGGTGGGTGCCGAACATCTGGGTCGGGCGGCCCTGGGCGTCGCGCGCGGTCACCACGCCGCTGGCCTGGATCCAGACCCAGTGGCCGTCGCGGTGGCGCAGCCGGAAGCGCGATTCGTAGTGGCTCTTGCCCTGGTTGAAGTGGTCGCTCAGGTTCCTGACCGCTGCGCCCAGGTCGTCCGGGTGCAGTCGTTCGACCCAGCGCTCGTAGGACATGGGGCCGAAGTCCTCCAGCGTGTGGCCCAGCATCGCCACCCATTCCTCGTTGACGCTGATCTGGCCGCGGGCCACGTCCCATTCCCACACCCCGGCGTTCATGCTGCGCACGATGTTGTCCAGCCGCACCCGTTCCTGCTCCTGCGCGCGTTCGCGCCGCTTGCGCAAGGTGATGTCCTGGGTGATGCCGTGGATGCGTTGGCAGACCCCGTCCTGCCACTCGGCGTGGGCCACCACGCGCAGGGCGCGCTGCTCGCCGGTGGGCAACTGGTAGTCCAGCTCCAGGTCGGTCTGGGTGCCCAGGCGGCGGGTGTGGTCCAGGGCCCGCTGCAGTTGCTCGCGCTGCCCCGGCCCGATGATGCGTGGCATGAACTGCCCCAGCGACCGGGGCATGGCGCTGCGGTAGGCCAGTGGGGTGGTCCGGCCGAACAGCCAGTGGATGACGCCGCTGTGGGGGTCCATCTCCCAGGCCTCGATGCGGGCGGCCTGGTTGCTGATGTCCAGCCGCAGCCGGTGGCGTTCCAGGCTCTGGGCATGGCCCACCAGCCAGCGCAGCATCAGCCCGATGAACAGCACCACCGGCAGCACCATGGGGATGAGCACCCCCATGAAGCCTTGCCGGATCTGGGTGACGACCGATGGGTCGAGCTGGGTCAGCAGCCGCAAGGTGGTGTCGCCGGCCACCGGCATGCCGTCTGGGGCCAGCAGCGGCGTGGTCAGGGTGTGCCAGGTCCAGACGCCGCGCGGCGAGCGGTGATGGCCCTCCAGGTCCTCGGTCAGCGCTTGCCAGAGACTGGGGTCGGTGTCACGCACGTGGCCGGTGCGGTCGGGCGCCGACGGTTCGCTCTGACCGGTCAGCCAGCCGCCGCCGTCGAGCAGGAAGGTGCGGGTCTGGAAGGCGCTTTCGCGGGGCAGTCGCTCGACCACCGTCGGCAGGTGCACGGTGAAGACCAGCAGGCCGGTGGCCTGGTCCCGCGCATCGCGCAGTGCGGTCAGGAGCACCAGCTGGTCCTGGGCCGCGCTGTCGTCGGGTTGGCTGGGGGCGGTGTGCACCAGCACCGCCCGGTCGGGCAGGGCCAGGACTTCGTCCCGCCAGGCCGCGGGCAGCGCGACGCCGGTGGCCGCCGGGTCGCGGTGGCTCGCCAGCCGCAGCACGCCTTGGGGGTCGTACCATTGCACCGCGCTCAGGGCCGGTGCCTCGCGCACCAGGCTGCGCAGGGCGCTGTCCCAGTAGGGCAGGGTGTTGCTGGTGACTGGCGCGGTGTTCTGCAACAGCCCGGCCAGTCGCCGCAGGTCCTGCATGTGCCGCCGCACCGTGGTTTGCACCTGGCTGGCCAGCCCGCGCGCCCAGATGGTCTGCACCCGCTCCACGCGCGCCGCGCTCTGGTGGGTCAGCAGGTGCGCCGTGGCATAACCCAGCACCACCAGCACCAGCACCACCGGGCCGAACAGCAGCCAGAAGGCGTGGGGGTGCAGCAGCAGGCGGCGCAGGCCGGGTGTCTGGGTGTCGGTGGCTCTCATGGCGGGGTGCCGTCTGGCCGCTGGCGCTCGCTGGACTGCAGCACGGCGTCCAGCAGCTGCAGCAGCTGCCAGCCGGCGCGCAGGATCTCCTCCACGCTGTCCTTGTGCTGCGCGTCCAGCCGGGGGTCGAGGTCCAGCGTCTGGGCGTAGCCCAGCATCAGGTTGAGCGGGGTGCGCAGTTCGTGCCCCATGTGGGACAGGAAGGCCGGCTGGTGCTGCGCCAGCGCGTGGCTGGCCACGGCCTGCAGCTGGCCCAGCGCGGCCTGTTTGTCGGCCAGGCTGGAATGGAGTTCCAGCATGCGCTGGCTGCTGGCGCGCAGGGCCAGCAGCAGGGCGGCATTGCGCGCGGCCTGCAGCAGCGCTTGGCGCTGTTGCGGTGTCAGCTGGCGTGGCACGGTGTCCAGGGCGCAGGCGGTGCCCAGCGGCAGCCCGGCCTCGTCGTGCACCACCGCGCCGGCGTAAAAGCGGATGAACGGCGCCCCAGTCACCAGGGGGTTGTCGGCGAAGCGCGGGTCTTTCAGCGCGTCGGGCACCTCCAGCAGCTCCGCCTCGCTCAAAGCGTGGCCGCAGAACGACACCCGGCGCGGCGTTTCGCTCAGCGCCACGCCGCGCCGCGCCTTGAACCACTGGCGGTCCGCGTCCACCAGGGTCACCAGCCCCATCGGCACCTGGCATTGCTGGCAGACGAAGTCCACGACCTGGTCGTAGGCCGCCTCGGCGGCCGTGTCCAGGATGCGCAGGGCGTGCAGGGCGGCCAGCCGTTCGGCTTCGCGGGGCAGCTCAGGCGGTGCTTGCATGTGGGACCTTCGGGTGTGGGGCGGCGGTGGGCGCCAGGGGCAGGGTGATCCAGAAGGTGCTGCCCAGCCCCGGCTGGCTGCGCACGCCGATGGTACCGCCCATCAGTTCCAGCAGTTGCCGGGTGATGCACAGCCCGATGCCGGTGCCTTCGATGCTGGCGCCGTCGGTGTCCAGCCGCTGGAAGGGCTTGAACAGGTCGTCCATGCGTTCGGGCGGGATGCCCCGACCGGTGTCGCTCACCTCCAGCCGCAGCTGGCCCCGGGGCCCGGCTTGCAGCGCCACCACCACCTGCCCATCGGCGCGGTTGTACTTCACCGCGTTGGTCAGCAGGTTGAGCAGCACCTGGCGCAGCCGCAGCGCGTCGGCCCACAGCACGGCGGTGGGGGCTTCGGGCAGGTGCAGCGTCACGCCGTGGCGCTCGGCCAGGCCGCGCACCAGCTGCTCGCAGTCGCGCAGGGTGTTGGCCAGGGGCACCGGCTCCAGCGACATCTCCACCTTGCCGGTGTTGATCTTGGCCAGGTCCAGCACGTCGTTGATCAGCTCCAGCAGGTGCCCGCCGGCCTGCAGGATTTCGGCCACGTTGTCCTGTTGCAGCGGGGTCAGCTCGGGGTCGATCTGCAGCATCTGGCCAAAGCCCAGGATGGCGTTCATCGGGGTGCGCAGCTCGTGGCTCATGGTGGTCAGGAAGCGGTCCTTGCTGCGCGAGGCGGCCTCGGCGGCTTCGCGCGCCTCGGCCAGGTCCAGTTCGTGGCGTTTGCGGCTGTCGATGTCCTGCACCGTGCCGTAGAGCCGTTCGCAGCGCCCCTCGTGCCACTCGGCGTTGCCGATGTGTCGCACCCACAGCTCGCGGCCGTCGGCGGTGACGATGGTCAGCTCCAGGTCCCAGCCCTGGCCGTGCCGCAGGGCGCGCCCGGCCGCCAGGCGCAGGGCATGGACCTGGCGCACGCGGCCCAGCGCATCGCTGAGGCCAAGCGCGGTGCCACTGGGCACACCAAAGATCTGGCAGGTCACCGGCGACCAGTGCACCTGCGCGCTGCCCACCTCGTGGTCCCAGGTGCCAATGCCGGCGGCCCGGTTCGACATCTCCAGCGCCTGCTGGGTGTTGCGCAGCAGCTTTTCGTCGGCCTTGCGCGCGGTGATGTCGTGGCTCATGCAGACGATGCGGCGGATGTGGCCGTGGCTGTCCAGCACCGGGGTGACGGTGCTGTCGAGCCAGTAGAGGTGGCCGTCGCGGGCACGGTTGCAGACCTCGCGCCGCCACGGCCGGCCGCTGCGCATGTGGGCCCACAGGTCGTCCCAGAATTCCCGGGGGTGCACGCCGGAGCGCAGCAGCCGGTGGTCCTGGCCGATGAGCGCCTCCGCCGGGTGGCCGCTGATGCGGGCAAAGGCCTCGTTGACCCGGGTGATGGTGCCGGCGCTGTTGGTTTCGGCGTACACGCTGTGCTCGGTCATGGCGCGCGCGAACGAGGCCAGTTCGCTGCGCAGTTCCTGGCGCCGGCGGCGGTTGTGGGTTTCCTCGGTGATGTCGCTGAGCAGGCCGACGAACACGTCCTGTGGCGGCAGCCGGGCCTGCCCGACCGACAGCCGCACCGCCAGCCGGCGGCTGTCCGCCTTGAGCAGCAGCAGTTCGCGCACGCCGGGCCGGATCAGGCCCAGCGGGTCGGGGTCGGGCGCGTCGGTGTCGGTGCACAGCCAGCTGTGCAGCCGGCGCTCGGGCAGGCCGTCAGCGGGCAGTCCCAGCAGCTCGCGGGCCCGCACGTTGGCCGTCAGCAGCCGGCCTTGGGCGTCGAAAGTCACCAGGCCGTCGAGCGCGTTGTCCAGAATGGCCGCAAAGCGGTGTTCCTTGTCGGACAGGGCCTGCACGGTCTGACGGTAGGCCAGCCAGGTGGCGCTGCCCCCCGCCACCAGCAGCACCAGCAGGAACACCAGCAGGGTTTGCGACAGGCGGATCGGGTCGGTGCCCACCTGCAGCGACGCCAGCACGTGGTGCATGCCCAGCAGCGAGAGGTAGTGGCTCAGCACCAGCCCCGCCCCCGCCACCCCCCCGGCCAGCAGGTCGCGCTTGAGCAGCTGGCCGGTTGACCGGCCCAGCGTGCCGCGCCCCAGGCGCAGCCAGAAGGCCCAGCCAAAGCCCAGACCCGACAGCAGCAGCGGCGGCAGGTCGTGCCAGCCCAGCAGCGCCGTCCAGGGGGTGCCGGCGGCGGCCACCGCGCCGATGTGGCTGCCCAGCATGCCGGCGCTGATCAGCAGCCCGGCGGTGGCGCAGCGCCGGTACGACACCGGCGGCGCCGCCAGCCGGTCCAGGCCCAGCCAGGCCGCGGCCACGGTGGGCACGATCGACAGCAGCAGCCCGCCGTCGTCGGCCGGCAGGGCCGTGCCCTGCAGCCCCAGGGCAAACGCCCCCAACAGGTGCACCACCCACAGGCCGGTGCCCAGGGTCAGCGCCGCGCTCAGGTGGGCCAGGCGCGCCTGCAGCGGCACCGCGGCCTTGTGGGCCAGGCCGGTGATCTGCATCACCAGCACGCAGGCGGTGACGGCGGCCAAGGCCGACAGCGCCACCAGCCAGCCGTCCGGGCTGGGGGCCGGGTGGGGCAGTGACAGTGCGTCGGTCAGCGTCCAGGCCATGGCGCGGGTCAGCGGGGCCGGCGCTCGTAGGTCACGAAGGCAAAGGCCAGCCCGTCGTCGCTGCGGTGGCGCTCGCGGGCGGTTTCGGTCCAGTCCGGCCCCAGGGTGGGGGCGTGGGCGTCGCCGTCGTACACGCGGTCGATTTCGGTCACCAGCGCCCGCTGCGCCAGCGGTTCGGCTTGGGCGTAGATTTGTGCGCCGCCCATGACCCAGACCTCGGCCGGGGCGGGCGTTTGAGCGCGGCACCGGGCCAGGGCCGCCTCCAGGCTGTCCACGGGCACGGCGCCTTCGGCCTGCAGCGCCGCGGCGCGCTGGGGGTCGCGCGTCAGCACCAGATTCAGGCGGCCGGGCAGGGGCCGAAAGCGCGCCGGCAGCGACTCCCAGGTGGCCCGCCCCATGACGACCGGGCAGCCTTGGGTGTGGCGCCTGAAGTGCGCCAGGTCTTGCGGCAGGTGCCAGGGCATGGCGTTGTCCCGGCCGATGACGCCGTTGGCGGCGCGGGCGTAGATGAGGTTGATGCGCATGGCGGCCCAGCATAGCAGCCCCGCCCCGCCGTGGCTGGCCGGGGGGTATGGTCCGTCCTGGCCCATCCGCCGCCACCGCCCGGCCCGGTTTGGGCACAATGCCCGCATGCCGAACACCACCGCCGCCTTTCCCTTTTGTGCCTGGCTGGGCCTGCGTCACCCCGTGGTCCAGGCGCCCATGGCCGGCTCGCAGGACAGCGCGCTGGCGTTGGCCGTGTGCGCCGCTGGCGGCCTGGGCTCCCTGCCCGCCGCCACCCTGAGCCTGGACGCTTTGCGTGCCGAACTGCAGCGCTTGCAGGCGCAGGCGGCCGGCCCCTACAACGTCAACTTCTTCTGCCACCGCCCGCCCACGCACGACGCGGCGCGCGAAGCCGCCTGGCACCGGGCTCTGGCGCCGTTCTGCGCCGAGGCCGGTCTGCCGCCGCCCAGTGGCCCGGCCGTGGCGGCGCGCGCCCCCTTCAGCGCCGCCGCCGCCGAGCTGCTGGCCGCCTTCCGCCCCCCGGTGGTGAGTTTTCACTTTGGCTTGCCCGAGCCGGCGTTGCTGGCGCAGGTCAAGGCCTGGGGGGCCAAGGTGCTAGCCAGCGCCACCACGGTGGACGAGGCGCGCTGGCTCGAAGCCCACGGCGCCGACGCCGTGATCGCCCAGGGGCTGGAGGCCGGCGGCCACCGCGGCCTGTTCCTTACCGACGACCTGACCACCCAGCTGGGCACCTTCGCCCTGCTGCCCCAGGTGGTGCGCGCGGTGCGGGTGCCGGTGATCGCGGCCGGGGGCATTGTGGACGCCGCCGGCGTGGCCGCCGCGCAGGCCCTGGGCGCAGCCGGCGTGCAGGTGGGCACCGCCTACCTGCTGTGCCCCGAGGCCACCCCCACGCCGCTGCACCGCCAGGCGCTGCGGTCCGACGCGGCACAGCACACCGCGCTGACCAACCTGTTCACCGGGCGACCGGCGCGCGGCATCGTCAACCGCGCCATGCGCGAACTGGCCGCCGGCACGGTGGGCCTGAACCCGCTGGCCCCGGCGTTTCCGCTGGCGGCCAGCGCCATGGCGCCCTTGCGCGCCGCCGCCGAAAGCGCGGGCCGCAGCGACTTCACCCCGCTGTGGGCGGGCCAGGGCGCGCCCGCCTGCCGCCCCCTGCCGGCGGGCGCGCTGACCCAGGCACTGGCCAGCGGCTGGCGGACCTGAGCGCCGGCCGCGCCACGGCGGGCCGCTTCGGCGTGCCCGACCGTCGCCCGGCGGTGCCTGTCGCTAAAATGAAGGGTTAGCCCAGCCGGTGCCCGTGCGCCGCTGCGCCGGCCCCTCAACCCCGACCCCCCGCGTGGTGCCGCCACGCCGCAGCCGACCATGACCCAGCCTTCCGCGACACCCGTGGCCTCCGTGGCCGAGATCCGCAAGACCTTCCTGGACTTCTTCGCCGCCAAGGGCCACACCGTGGTCGCGTCCAGCCCGCTGGTGCCCGGCAACGACCCGACACTGATGTTCACCAACAGCGGCATGGTGCAGTTCAAGGACGTGTTCCTGGGCACCGACAAGCGCAGCTACGTGCGCGCCGCTTCCGTGCAGGCCTGCCTGCGCGCCGGTGGCAAGCACAACGACCTGGAAAACGTGGGCTACACCGCCCGCCACCACACCTTCTTCGAGATGCTGGGCAACTGGTCCTTCGGCGACTACTTCAAGCGCGAATCGCTGAAATGGGCCTGGGAACTGCTGACCGAGGTCTACCAGCTGCCGGCCGAGCGCCTGCTCGCCACCGTGTACGCCGAGGACGACGAGGCCTACGACATCTGGACCCAGGAAATCGGCCTGCCGCCCGAGCGCGTCATCCGCATTGGCGACAACAAAGGCGGCCGCTACAAGTCCGACAACTTCTGGATGATGGCCGACACCGGCCCCTGCGGCCCGTGCTCGGAAATTTTCTACGACCACGGCGACCACATCCCCGGCGGCCCCCCGGGCAGCCCGGAAGAAGACGGCGACCGCTTCATCGAGATCTGGAACAACGTGTTCATGCAGTTCGAGATGCACGAAGACGGCTCCGTCACCCCGTTGCCCGCCCCCTGCGTGGACACCGGCATGGGCCTGGAGCGCCTGGCGGCCATCCTGCAGCACGTGCACAGCAACTACGAAATCGACATCTTCGACGCGCTCATCCAGGCCGCCGCCCGCGAAACCGGCTGCAGCGACCTGGCCAACCCGTCGCTGAAGGTGATCGCCGACCACATCCGCGCCACCGCCTTCCTGATCAGCGACGGCGTGATTCCGTCGAACGAAGGCCGCGGCTACGTGCAGCGCCGCATCGTGCGCCGCGCCATCCGCCACGGCTACAAGCTGGGGCGCAAGGCACCGTTCTTCCACAAGCTGGTGCCCGACCTGGTGCGCCTGATGGGCGCGGCCTACCCGAACCTGGCGGCACAAGCCCAGCGCATCACCGAGGTGCTGAAGGCCGAGGAAGAGCGCTTTTACGAGACGCTGGAAAACGGCATGCAGATCCTGGACGCCGCGCTGGCCGACGGCGCGAAGGTGCTGCCCGGCGACGTGGCCTTCAAGCTGCACGACACCTACGGCTTCCCGCTCGACTTGTCGGCCGACGTGTGCCGCGAGCGCGGCCTGGGCGTGGACGAGGCCGGCTTCAAAGCCGCCATGGAAAAGCAAAAAGCCCAGGCCCGCGCCGCCGGCAAGTTCAAAATGGACAAGGCGCTGGACTACACCGGTGCCGGCAACACCTTCGTCGGTTACGAGCAGCTGGCCACCCAGGCCAAGGTGCTGGCCCTGTACGTGGACGGCACCCCGGTGGCCGAACTGAAGCACGGCCAGACCGGTGTGGTGGTGCTGGACACCACGCCCTTCTACGCCGAAAGCGGCGGCCAGGTGGGCGACCAAGGCGCGCTGACCAGCGGCTCGGCCCGCTTCGCGGTCGAAGACACCCTGAAGATCAAGGCCGATGTCTTCGGCCACCACGGCGTGCTGGAACAAGGCACCCTGGCCGTGGGCGACCACGTGGCCGCCGAGGTGGACACCGCCCTGCGCGCCGCCACCGTGCGCAACCACAGCGCCACCCACCTGATGCACAAGGCCCTGCGCGAAGTGCTGGGCGGCCACGTGCAGCAAAAAGGCTCGCTGGTCAACGCCGAGCGCACCCGCTTCGACTTTGCCCACAACGCCCCGGTGACCGACGCCGAAATCCGCCAGATCGAGGCCATCGTCAACGCCGAAAT
>NZ_JAAQQT010000587.1:0-11966 GCF_011742065.1 Aquabacterium sp. A08 | reverse complement strand
GAGTACGGCGGCACCGGGCTGGGCCTGTCCATCGTGCGCAGCCTGAGCCACCTGATGGGTGGCGAGGCCGGGGTGGACAGCACCCCCGGGCAGGGCTCGCGCTTCTGGTTCCGGGTGCCCCTGTGCGCCGCGCCGGCCGCCGGTACCGACCCGGCCAGCGGGACCGAGGCGGCCCCACCGGCCCCGGTGGCGCTGCACGCGCCCGAGGCGTTCGGCCCCGCCGGCACCCCCGCCGCGACAGTGGACGGCGCCGAGCCGCCCGCCCCGTCCGCCTGGCCGGGCCAGGTGCTGGTGGTGGAAGACCACCCGATGAACCGCATGGTCATCGTCCACATGCTGCAGCGCCTGGGGCTGGCCCACACCGTGGTGGAGGACGGGCAGCAGGGCGTGGACGCGGTCTGCGGCGGCCTGCGCCCGGCCCTGGTGCTGATGGACGTGGAGATGCCGGTGCTCGACGGCATCGCCGCGACCGCCCGCATCCGCGCCTGGGAGCACGAGCAAGGGCTGGCGCCCACGCCCATCGTCGCGCTCACCGCCAACGCCTTCGACGCCGACCGCCAGCAGGCCCTGGCCGCCGGCATGGACGACTTCGTGCCCAAACCCATCCACCTGCCCACCTTGCGCCAGGTGCTGTTGCGCTGGCTGCCGCAGGCCCGGCCGGCCACCCCCGCCACCACGCCGCCCGATGCGGCCCCCGCTGCCCCATGACGACCGACCTTTGCGCAGACCGCCCCACCGTGCTGGTGGTGGACGACACCCCGGCCAACCAGCTGCTGCTGCGGCACGCACTGGAGCAGCACTACCGCGTCGAGCTGGCCGACAGCGGCGCGGCCGCGCTGGCCCGGGTGCGCGGCGGGACGCTGCCCGACATCGTGCTGCTCGACGTCGTCATGCCCGGGCTGGACGGCTACGAGGTCTGCCGCCGCCTCAAGCAGGACCCGCTCACGGCCCGCATCCCCGTCGTTTTCCTCACCGCCCGCGGCGACAGCCGCGACGAGATCGAGGGCTTTGCCTGCGGCGCGGTGGACTACATCGTCAAGCCGGCGCCGTCGGCGCTGGTGCGGGCGCGGGTTCACAACCACCTGGAGCTCAAACGCACCCAGGACCGGCTGGCCAGCGCCAACCGCGCCCTGCACGGCCGGGTGGCCGCGCTGGAGGCGGGCATGGGCGCGCTGGCGGCCATGGGCGACGCGCTGGGCAAACTCGGGGCGCAGCACACCCGCCGGGTGCAGCATTACGTGGACTGCCTGGCCGGCCAGCTGGCGGGCCAGCCCGGCCACGAGGCCTGGGCCGACCCGGAAGGGCGCCAGCGCTTGGTCAGCGCGGCCGCGCTGTACGACCTGGGCAAGATCGGCATCCCCGAAGCCATCCTGTGCAAGCCGGGCGGCCTGACGCCGGAGGAACGCGAACGCGTCCAGACCCACGCCGAACTGGGCGGGCAGGCGCTGCAGAGCGTGATCAGCGCGGCCGAAGCCCAGCTGGGCGTGCCGCTGGCGCAGGACCCGGCCGACCGCGACGCCGGCGCCGGACCGTTGGGCTTTCTGGCGCTGGCGCGCGACCTGGCCCTGAGCCACCACGAACACTGGGACGGCAGTGGCTACCCCTTGGGCCTGCAGGCCGGGCAGATTCCGGCCGGCGCGCGCCTGTTGGCGGTGGCCGATGTGTACGACGCCCTGCGCTCGCGCCGGCCGCACAAGGCGCCCTGGGCCCGGGCCGCGGTGTGCGAGTACCTGCGGGCCGGGCGCGGCCGCCAGTTCGCGCCCGAGGTGATCGACGCCTGGGAGCGGGTCGAGCCGCAGTGGGACGCGATCTGGTTGCGCCACACCGAGCCGGGCGAACGGGTCTGAACCCGCGTTCGCGCGGCCCCGCAGGACCGCTTCAGTCCGCGGTGGCGCTTGGTGCGGGGCTGGCCACGGGCTCCAGCAGGCGGTCCACCTGGCGCAGGAAGTCGTGGATGTCGAACGGCTTGGTCAGGTAGGTGGCAAAGCCGGCCTGCTGGCCGCGTTCGATGTCGCGTGGCATCGCGTTGGCGGTGACCGCCACCACCACGCAGCCGTCCAGGCTCGGCTCGGCGCGGATCGCCTGCAGCGCCTGGTAGCCGTCCAGGTCGGGCATGTTGATGTCGAGCAGGATCAGCCGGGGCCGGTGCGCCAGGGCCAGCGCCAGCCCGTCGCGGGCGCATTCGGCCGTCAGCAATTCCAGGTGCGGGCGCAGCGCCAGGATGCGCCGGATCAGCTTGAGGTTGGCGGGGTTGTCGTCCACGCACAGCACCTGCTGGCGCGCGGCCGGGCCGCTGGGGGGGGTGTCGGTGTCGGGGGACATCGTCGTCTCCGTGGGAGTGAGGGGGGTGGCGGGCAGGGTGAACCAGAACACCGAGCCGCCGCCCGGCGGTTGCAGAAAGCCCATGTGGCCGCCCATTTTTTCCACCAGGCCCTTGCTGATGCTCAGGCCAATGCCGCTGCCTTCGATGCCGCCGGCCGTGTGCGGGCCGCGGGCAAAGGGCTGGAACAGCTGGGGCTGGAATTCTGCCGCAATGCCCGGGCCGTTGTCGGCCACCATCACCCGCAGGTGGGTGCCGTCTGCCCGCGCGCTCAGCCGCACCCAGCCCCCGGGCCGGTGGTACTTGATGGCGTTGGACAGCAGGTTGACCAGCACCTGGCGCAGCCGGGTGGCGTCGGCCAGGGCGTGCAGCGGCGCAGGCAGGTGGCAGCTCAGCGTCACCCCCGCCGCCTCGGCCAGCGGTTGCAGCAGCTGGCGGCTGGCTTCGGCCAGGGCGGCCAGGTCCACCGGCTCCAGCACCAGTTCGACCTGGCCGGCCTCGATGCGGCTGAGGTCCAGCACCTCGTTGATCAGCCGCAGCAGGTGCTGCCCGGCCTGGCCGATTTCGTCCACCGACTCGCGTTGCGTCCGGTCCAGCCGTGCGTCCAGGCCCAGCATCTGGGCAAACCCCAGGATGGCGTTGAGCGGGGTGCGCAGCTCGTGGCTCATGCTGGAGAGGAACTGGCTCTTGGCCTGGTTGGCCTGCTCGGCCTGTTCGCGCGCCAGCACCAGGTCGCTGATGTTCTGGTGGGTGCCGAACATCTGGGTCGGGCGGCCCTGGGCGTCGCGCGCGGTCACCACGCCGCTGGCCTGGATCCAGACCCAGTGGCCGTCGCGGTGGCGCAGCCGGAAGCGCGATTCGTAGTGGCTCTTGCCCAGGTTGAAGTGGTCACTCAGGTTTTTCACCGCCTGACCCACGTCTTCCGGGTGCAGCCGTTCGACCCAGCGTTCGTAGGTCAGGGGGCCGAAGTCGTCCAGGGTGTGGCCCAGCATCGCCACCCATTCGTCGTTGACGCTGATCTGGCCGCGGGCCACGTCCCATTCCCACACCCCGGCGTTCATGCTGCGCACGATGTTGTCCAGCCGCACGCGTTCCTGCTCCTGCGCGCGTTCGCGCCGCTTGCGCTGGGTGATGTCCTGGGTGATGCCGTGGATGCGCTGGCAGGCCCCGTCCTGCCACTCGGCGTGGGCCACCACGCGCAGGGCGCGCTGCTCGCCGGCGGGCAGCTGGTAGTCCAGCTCCAGGTCGGCCGGGGTGCCCAGGCGGCGGGTGTGGTCCAGGGCGCGCTGCAGCTGGTCCCGTTGCCCGGGGCCGACGATGCGCGGCAGGAACTGGCTCAAGGAGCGCGGCATGGCGTTGCGGTAGGCCTGCGGCGTGTTCTTGCCGAACAGCCAGTGGATGGCCCCGGTCTGGGCGTCCATTTCCCAGGCCTCGATGCGGGCGGCCTGGTTGCTGATGTCCAGGCGCAGGCGGTGCCGCTCCAGGTGCTGGGCATGGCCCACCAGCCAGCGCAGCATCAACCCGATGAACAGCACCACCGGCAGCACCATGGGGATGAGCACCCCCATGAAGCCGCGCCGGATCTGTGTGACCACCGCCGGGTCCAGCTGGGTCAGCAGGCGCAGGGTGGTGTCGCCCGCCACCGGCACCCCGGCGGGGGCCAGCAGTGGCGTGGTCAGGGTGTGCCAGGTCCAGCTGCCCTGCGGGGAGCGGTGGCGCCCTTCCACTTCGCTGGTGTCGGCCAGGGCGGGCCACAGGCCGGGGTCGGTGTCGCGCACGTGGCGCGGCCGGGCCGTGGGCGCCGGCTCGCTGTGGCCGATGAACCAGCCGCGGTCGTCCAGCAGAAAGGTGTGCGTCTGGAAGGCGTTTTCCCGCGGCAGCCGTTCCACCACGGTGGGCAGGTGCACGGTGAACACCAGCAGGCCGGTGGCCTGGTCCTGGGTGTTGCGCAGCACGGTGATGAGCTGCAGGCGGTCGTGCGCGGCGCTGTCGTCGGGGGCGCTGGGGGCGGTGTGCACCAGCACCGTGCGGTCGGCCAGGGCCAGGGCCTCGTCGCGCCAGGCGGTGGGCAGCGCGACGGCGGGTGCGGCGGGGTCTTGGTGCGCGGCCAGGCGCACGCGGCCGTCGGCATCGAACCATTGCACGGCGCTCAGCGCCGGGGCTTCGCGCACCAGGCTGCGCAGCGCGCTGTCCCAGTAGGGCAGGGTCTGGCTGCCCACCGGCGCGGTGTTCTGCAGCAGGCCGGCCAGGCGGCGCAGGTCCTGGACGTGGCGTTGCACCGTGGCCTGCACCTGGTTGGCCAAGCCGCGCGCCCAGATGGTTTGTACCCGCTCCATGCGGTCGGTGCTCTGGTCGGTGAGCAGGTGGGCGGTGGCGTAGCCCAGCACCACCAGCACCAGCACCACCGGCCCAAACAGCAGCCAGAAGGCGTGGGGGTGCAGCAACAGGCGGCGCAGGCCGGGTGTCTGGGTGTCGCTGGCACTCATGGTGGGGTGCCGTCTGGCCGCTGGCGCTCGCTGGACTGCAGCACGGCGTCCAGCAGTTGCAGCAGCTGCCAGCCGGCGCGCAGGATCTCCTCCACGCTGTCCTTGTGCTGCGCGTCCAGCCGGGGGTCGAGGTCCAGCGTCTGGGCGTAGCCCAGCATCAGGTTGAGCGGGGTGCGCAGTTCGTGCCCCATGTGGGACAGGAAGGCCGGCTGGTGCTGCGCCAGCGCGTGGCTGGCCACGGCCTGCAGCTGGCCCAGCGCGGCCTGTTTGTCGGCCAGGCTGGAATGGAGTTCCAGCATGCGCTGGCTGCTGGCGCGCAGGGCCAGCAGCAGGGCGGCATTGCGCGCGGCCTGCAGCAGCGCTTGGCGCTGTTGCGGTGTCAGCTGGCGTGGCACGGTGTCCAGGGCGCAGGCGGTGCCCAGCGGCAGCCCGGCCTCGTCGTGCACCACCGCGCCGGCGTAAAAGCGGATGAACGGCGCCCCAGTCACCAGGGGGTTGTCGGCGAAGCGCGGGTCTTTCAGCGCGTCGGGCACCTCCAGCAGCTCCGCCTCGCTCAAAGCGTGGCCGCAGAACGACACCCGGCGCGGCGTTTCGCTCAGCGCCACGCCGCGCCGCGCCTTGAACCACTGGCGGTCCGCGTCCACCAGGGTCACCAGCCCCATCGGCACCTGGCATTGCTGGCAGACGAAGTCCACGACCTGGTCGTAGGCCGCCTCGGCGGCCGTGTCCAGGATGCGCAGGGCGTGCAGGGCGGCCAGCCGTTCGGCTTCGCGGGGCAGCTCAGGCGGTGCTTGCATGTGGGACCTTCGGGTGTGGGGCGGCGGTGGGCGCCAGGGGCAGGGTGATCCAGAAGGTGCTGCCCAGCCCCGGCTGGCTGCGCACGCCGATGGTACCGCCCATCAGTTCCAGCAGTTGCCGGGTGATGCACAGCCCGATGCCGGTGCCTTCGATGCTGGCGCCGTCGGTGTCCAGCCGCTGGAAGGGCTTGAACAGGTCGTCCATGCGTTCGGGCGGGATGCCCCGACCGGTGTCGCTCACCTCCAGCCGCAGCTGGCCCCGGGGCCCGGCTTGCAGCGCCACCACCACCTGCCCATCGGCGCGGTTGTACTTCACCGCGTTGGTCAGCAGGTTGAGCAGCACCTGGCGCAGCCGCAGCGCGTCGGCCCACAGCACGGCGGTGGGGGCTTCGGGCAGGTGCAGCGTCACGCCGTGGCGCTCGGCCAGGCCGCGCACCAGCTGCTCGCAGTCGCGCAGGGTGTTGGCCAGGGGCACCGGCTCCAGCGACATCTCCACCTTGCCGGTGTTGATCTTGGCCAGGTCCAGCACGTCGTTGATCAGCTCCAGCAGGTGCCCGCCGGCCTGCAGGATTTCGGCCACGTTGTCCTGTTGCAGCGGGGTCAGCTCGGGGTCGATCTGCAGCATCTGGCCAAAGCCCAGGATGGCGTTCATCGGGGTGCGCAGCTCGTGGCTCATGGTGGTCAGGAAGCGGTCCTTGCTGCGCGAGGCGGCCTCGGCGGCTTCGCGCGCCTCGGCCAGGTCCAGTTCGTGGCGTTTGCGGCTGTCGATGTCCTGCACCGTGCCGTAGAGCCGTTCGCAGCGCCCCTCGTGCCACTCGGCGTTGCCGATGTGTCGCACCCACAGCTCGCGGCCGTCGGCGGTGACGATGGTCAGCTCCAGGTCCCAGCCCTGGCCGTGCCGCAGGGCGCGCCCGGCCGCCAGGCGCAGGGCATGGACCTGGCGCACGCGGCCCAGCGCATCGCTGAGGCCAAGCGCGGTGCCACTGGGCACACCAAAGATCTGGCAGGTCACCGGCGACCAGTGCACCTGCGCGCTGCCCACCTCGTGGTCCCAGGTGCCAATGCCGGCGGCCCGGTTCGACATCTCCAGCGCCTGCTGGGTGTTGCGCAGCAGCTTTTCGTCGGCCTTGCGCGCGGTGATGTCGTGGCTCATGCAGACGATGCGGCGGATGTGGCCGTGGCTGTCCAGCACCGGGGTGACGGTGCTGTCGAGCCAGTAGAGGTGGCCGTCGCGGGCACGGTTGCAGACCTCGCGCCGCCACGGCCGGCCGCTGCGCATGTGGGCCCACAGGTCGTCCCAGAATTCCCGGGGGTGCACGCCGGAGCGCAGCAGCCGGTGGTCCTGGCCGATGAGCGCCTCCGCCGGGTGGCCGCTGATGCGGGCAAAGGCCTCGTTGACCCGGGTGATGGTGCCGGCGCTGTTGGTTTCGGCGTACACGCTGTGCTCGGTCATGGCGCGCGCGAACGAGGCCAGTTCGCTGCGCAGTTCCTGGCGCCGGCGGCGGTTGTGGGTTTCCTCGGTGATGTCGCTGAGCAGGCCGACGAACACGTCCTGTGGCGGCAGCCGGGCCTGCCCGACCGACAGCCGCACCGCCAGCCGGCGGCTGTCCGCCTTGAGCAGCAGCAGTTCGCGCACGCCGGGCCGGATCAGGCCCAGCGGGTCGGGGTCGGGCGCGTCGGTGTCGGTGCACAGCCAGCTGTGCAGCCGGCGCTCGGGCAGGCCGTCAGCGGGCAGTCCCAGCAGCTCGCGGGCCCGCACGTTGGCCGTCAGCAGCCGGCCTTGGGCGTCGAAAGTCACCAGGCCGTCGAGCGCGTTGTCCAGAATGGCCGCAAAGCGGTGTTCCTTGTCGGACAGGGCCTGCACGGTCTGACGGTAGGCCAGCCAGGTGGCGCTGCCCCCCGCCACCAGCAGCACCAGCAGGAACACCAGCAGGGTTTGCGACAGGCGGATCGGGTCGGTGCCCACCTGCAGCGACGCCAGCACGTGGTGCATGCCCAGCAGCGAGAGGTAGTGGCTCAGCACCAGCCCCGCCCCCGCCACCCCCCCGGCCAGCAGGTCGCGCTTGAGCAGCTGGCCGGTTGACCGGCCCAGCGTGCCGCGCCCCAGGCGCAGCCAGAAGGCCCAGCCAAAGCCCAGACCCGACAGCAGCAGCGGCGGCAGGTCGTGCCAGCCCAGCAGCGCCGTCCAGGGGGTGCCGGCGGCGGCCACCGCGCCGATGTGGCTGCCCAGCATGCCGGCGCTGATCAGCAGCCCGGCGGTGGCGCAGCGCCGGTACGACACCGGCGGCGCCGCCAGCCGGTCCAGGCCCAGCCAGGCCGCGGCCACGGTGGGCACGATCGACAGCAGCAGCCCGCCGTCGTCGGCCGGCAGGGCCGTGCCCTGCAGCCCCAGGGCAAACGCCCCCAACAGGTGCACCACCCACAGGCCGGTGCCCAGGGTCAGCGCCGCGCTCAGGTGGGCCAGGCGCGCCTGCAGCGGCACCGCGGCCTTGTGGGCCAGGCCGGTGATCTGCATCACCAGCACGCAGGCGGTGACGGCGGCCAAGGCCGACAGCGCCACCAGCCAGCCGTCCGGGCTGGGGGCCGGGTGGGGCAGTGACAGTGCGTCGGTCAGCGTCCAGGCCATGGCGCGGGTCAGCGGGGCCGGCGCTCGTAGGTCACGAAGGCAAAGGCCAGCCCGTCGTCGCTGCGGTGGCGCTCGCGGGCGGTTTCGGTCCAGTCCGGCCCCAGGGTGGGGGCGTGGGCGTCGCCGTCGTACACGCGGTCGATTTCGGTCACCAGCGCCCGCTGCGCCAGCGGTTCGGCTTGGGCGTAGATTTGTGCGCCGCCCATGACCCAGACCTCGGCCGGGGCGGGCGTTTGAGCGCGGCACCGGGCCAGGGCCGCCTCCAGGCTGTCCACGGGCACGGCGCCTTCGGCCTGCAGCGCCGCGGCGCGCTGGGGGTCGCGCGTCAGCACCAGATTCAGGCGGCCGGGCAGGGGCCGAAAGCGCGCCGGCAGCGACTCCCAGGTGGCCCGCCCCATGACGACCGGGCAGCCTTGGGTGTGGCGCCTGAAGTGCGCCAGGTCTTGCGGCAGGTGCCAGGGCATGGCGTTGTCCCGGCCGATGACGCCGTTGGCGGCGCGGGCGTAGATGAGGTTGATGCGCATGGCGGCCCAGCATAGCAGCCCCGCCCCGCCGTGGCTGGCCGGGGGGTATGGTCCGTCCTGGCCCATCCGCCGCCACCGCCCGGCCCGGTTTGGGCACAATGCCCGCATGCCGAACACCACCGCCGCCTTTCCCTTTTGTGCCTGGCTGGGCCTGCGTCACCCCGTGGTCCAGGCGCCCATGGCCGGCTCGCAGGACAGCGCGCTGGCGTTGGCCGTGTGCGCCGCTGGCGGCCTGGGCTCCCTGCCCGCCGCCACCCTGAGCCTGGACGCTTTGCGTGCCGAACTGCAGCGCTTGCAGGCGCAGGCGGCCGGCCCCTACAACGTCAACTTCTTCTGCCACCGCCCGCCCACGCACGACGCGGCGCGCGAAGCCGCCTGGCACCGGGCTCTGGCGCCGTTCTGCGCCGAGGCCGGTCTGCCGCCGCCCAGTGGCCCGGCCGTGGCGGCGCGCGCCCCCTTCAGCGCCGCCGCCGCCGAGCTGCTGGCCGCCTTCCGCCCCCCGGTGGTGAGTTTTCACTTTGGCTTGCCCGAGCCGGCGTTGCTGGCGCAGGTCAAGGCCTGGGGGGCCAAGGTGCTAGCCAGCGCCACCACGGTGGACGAGGCGCGCTGGCTCGAAGCCCACGGCGCCGACGCCGTGATCGCCCAGGGGCTGGAGGCCGGCGGCCACCGCGGCCTGTTCCTTACCGACGACCTGACCACCCAGCTGGGCACCTTCGCCCTGCTGCCCCAGGTGGTGCGCGCGGTGCGGGTGCCGGTGATCGCGGCCGGGGGCATTGTGGACGCCGCCGGCGTGGCCGCCGCGCAGGCCCTGGGCGCAGCCGGCGTGCAGGTGGGCACCGCCTACCTGCTGTGCCCCGAGGCCACCCCCACGCCGCTGCACCGCCAGGCGCTGCGGTCCGACGCGGCACAGCACACCGCGCTGACCAACCTGTTCACCGGGCGACCGGCGCGCGGCATCGTCAACCGCGCCATGCGCGAACTGGCCGCCGGCACGGTGGGCCTGAACCCGCTGGCCCCGGCGTTTCCGCTGGCGGCCAGCGCCATGGCGCCCTTGCGCGCCGCCGCCGAAAGCGCGGGCCGCAGCGACTTCACCCCGCTGTGGGCGGGCCAGGGCGCGCCCGCCTGCCGCCCCCTGCCGGCGGGCGCGCTGACCCAGGCACTGGCCAGCGGCTGGCGGACCTGAGCGCCGGCCGCGCCACGGCGGGCCGCTTCGGCGTGCCCGACCGTCGCCCGGCGGTGCCTGTCGCTAAAATGAAGGGTTAGCCCAGCCGGTGCCCGTGCGCCGCTGCGCCGGCCCCTCAACCCCGACCCCCCGCGTGGTGCCGCCACGCCGCAGCCGACCATGACCCAGCCTTCCGCGACACCCGTGGCCTCCGTGGCCGAGATCCGCAAGACCTTCCTGGACTTCTTCGCCGCCAAGGGCCACACCGTGGTCGCGTCCAGCCCGCTGGTGCCCGGCAACGACCCGACACTGATGTTCACCAACAGCGGCATGGTGCAGTTCAAGGACGTGTTCCTGGGCACCGACAAGCGCAGCTACGTGCGCGCCGCTTCCGTGCAGGCCTGCCTGCGCGCCGGTGGCAAGCACAACGACCTGGAAAACGTGGGCTACACCGCCCGCCACCACACCTTCTTCGAGATGCTGGGCAACTGGTCCTTCGGCGACTACTTCAAGCGCGAATCGCTGAAATGGGCCTGGGAACTGCTGACCGAGGTCTACCAGCTGCCGGCCGAGCGCCTGCTCGCCACCGTGTACGCCGAGGACGACGAGGCCTACGACATCTGGACCCAGGAAATCGGCCTGCCGCCCGAGCGCGTCATCCGCATTGGCGACAACAAAGGCGGCCGCTACAAGTCCGACAACTTCTGGATGATGGCCGACACCGGCCCCTGCGGCCCGTGCTCGGAAATTTTCTACGACCACGGCGACCACATCCCCGGCGGCCCCCCGGGCAGCCCGGAAGAAGACGGCGACCGCTTCATCGAGATCTGGAACAACGTGTTCATGCAGTTCGAGATGCACGAAGACGGCTCCGTCACCCCGTTGCCCGCCCCCTGCGTGGACACCGGCATGGGCCTGGAGCGCCTGGCGGCCATCCTGCAGCACGTGCACAGCAACTACGAAATCGACATCTTCGACGCGCTCATCCAGGCCGCCGCCCGCGAAACCGGCTGCAGCGACCTGGCCAACCCGTCGCTGAAGGTGATCGCCGACCACATCCGCGCCACCGCCTTCCTGATCAGCGACGGCGTGATTCCGTCGAACGAAGGCCGCGGCTACGTGCAGCGCCGCATCGTGCGCCGCGCCATCCGCCACGGCTACAAGCTGGGGCGCAAGGCACCGTTCTTCCACAAGCTGGTGCCCGACCTGGTGCGCCTGATGGGCGCGGCCTACCCGAACCTGGCGGCACAAGCCCAGCGCATCACCGAGGTGCTGAAGGCCGAGGAAGAGCGCTTTTACGAGACGCTGGAAAACGGCATGCAGATCCTGGACGCCGCGCTGGCCGACGGCGCGAAGGTGCTGCCCGGCGACGTGGCCTTCAAGCTGCACGACACCTACGGCTTCCCGCTCGACTTGTCGGCCGACGTGTGCCGCGAGCGCGGCCTGGGCGTGGACGAGGCCGGCTTCAAAGCCGCCATGGAAAAGCAAAAAGCCCAGGCCCGCGCCGCCGGCAAGTTCAAAATGGACAAGGCGCTGGACTACACCGGTGCCGGCAACACCTTCGTCGGTTACGAGCAGCTGGCCACCCAGGCCAAGGTGCTGGCCCTGTACGTGGACGGCACCCCGGTGGCCGAACTGAAGCACGGCCAGACCGGTGTGGTGGTGCTGGACACCACGCCCTTCTACGCCGAAAGCGGCGGCCAGGTGGGCGACCAAGGCGCGCTGACCAGCGGCTCGGCCCGCTTCGCGGTCGAAGACACCCTGAAGATCAAGGCCGATGTCTTCGGCCACCACGGCGTGCTGGAACAAGGCACCCTGGCCGTGGGCGACCACGTGGCCGCCGAGGTGGACACCGCCCTGCGCGCCGCCACCGTGCGCAACCACAGCGCCACCCACCTGATGCACAAGGCCCTGCGCGAAGTGCTGGGCGGCCACGTGCAGCAAAAAGGCTCGCTGGTCAACGCCGAGCGCACCCGCTTCGACTTTGCCCACAACGCCCCGGTGACCGACGCCGAAATCCGCCAGATCGAGGCCATCGTCAACGCCGAAAT
>NZ_JAAQQT010000586.1:0-9284 GCF_011742065.1 Aquabacterium sp. A08 | reverse complement strand
AGGCCACCACCGTGCCCCCGCCCGAGCCGCCCTCGGGCCCCATGTCCACGATCCAGTCGGCGGTCTTGATCACGTCCAGGTTGTGCTCGATGACGACGATGGTGTTGCCCGCGTCGCGCAACTGGTGCAGCACCTTCAGCAGCAGTTCAATGTCGCCAAAATGCAGGCCCGTGGTGGGCTCGTCCAGAATGTAGAGCGTGCGGCCGGTGTCGCGCTTGCTCAGTTCCTGGGCCAGTTTCACCCGTTGCGCCTCGCCGCCCGACAGGGTGGTCGCGCTCTGGCCCAGGCGGATGTAGCTCAAGCCCACGTCCAGCAGCGTCTGCAGCTTGCGCTGTAGGGTGGGCACGGCGTGGAAGAAGGCGTGGGCCTGCTCCACCGTCAGGTCCAGGATCTGCGCGATGTTCTTGCCTTTGTACAGCACCTCCAGCGTTTCGCGGTTGTAGCGCTGGCCCTGGCACACGTCGCACGGCACGTACACGTCGGGCAGGAAGTGCATTTCCACTTTCACCACGCCGTCGCCCTGGCAGGCCTCGCAGCGGCCGCCCGCCACGTTGAAGCTGAAGCGCCCCGGGCCGTAGCCGCGTTCGCGTGCCGTCGGCACCTCGGCCATCAGTTCGCGAATGCCGGTGAACAGGCCGGTGTAGGTGGCCGGGTTGCTGCGCGGCGTGCGCCCGATCGGGCTCTGGTCCACGTTGATCACCTTGTCAAAGTGCTCCAGCCCTTCGATGGCCTCGTGTGCCTCCGGCTCGTCGTGGCTGCGGTACAGGTGCTGCGACACGGCGCGGTACAGCGTGTCGTTGACCAGGGTCGATTTGCCCGAGCCGCTCACCCCCGTCACACAGGTGAACAGCCCCACGGGAAAGTCCACCGTGACCTGTTGCAGGCTGTGGCCACGGGCGCCCACCACGCGCAGGGTTTGCAGACCGCTGGCGCTGGGGGCGGCCACCGTTTTTTTGCTGGGCCAGGCGCTCGCCTTGGCGCCTTTTTTGGCCGGTGCCACGGGCTCGGGCGCTTTCTCGGGCAGCCACGGCGTGCGGCGGGCGGGCACTGCAATCGCCTTGATACCGCTGAGGTATTGCCCGGTCAGCGAGCCCGGTGTGGCCATCACCTCGGCGCAACTGCCCTGCGCCATCACCCGGCCGCCGTGCACGCCGGCCCCCGGGCCCATGTCGATCACGTGGTCCGCCGCGCGGATCATGTCCTCGTCGTGCTCCACCACCAGCACGCTGTTGCCCAGGTCGCGCAGGTGTTTCAGGGTGTCGATCAGCCGGTCGTTGTCGCGCTGGTGCAGGCCGATGCTGGGCTCGTCCAGCACGTACATCACGCCGGTCAGGCCGGAGCCGATTTGTGAAGCCAGCCGGATGCGCTGGGCCTCGCCGCCGCTCAGGGTTTCGGCGCTGCGGTCCAGGCTCAGGTAGTTCAGGCCCACGTCGTTCAGGAACTTCAGCCGTGACGCGATTTCACGCACCACCTTGTCGGCGATCTCGGCCTTGGCGCCGGTGAGTTGCAGCGACTGAAAATAGGCCTGTGCCTGGGCCAGCGTGATGCGGCCAATGTCGAAAATGGCGCGCCGCTGCTCGCCAGCGCCCACGAACACGTGGCGCGCCTCCTTGCGCAGCCGGGTGCCGTGGCAACTGGGACAGGCGTGGGTGGCGCGGTAGCGCGCCAGTTCCTCGCGCACGGTGGCGCTGTCGGTTTCGCGGTAGCGGCGCTCGAAGTTGCGCACAATGCCCTCGAACGGGTGGCTCTTGGTCACGCGTTTGCCGGCCGAGGCGCCCGAGTCCATCACGTAGCTGAAGGCAATCGCCTCGCTGCAGGAGCCGTACAGCAGCACCTGCTGCACGTGCTCGGGCAGCTGTTCCCACGGCGCTTCGGCGTCGAAGCCGTAGTGGGCGGCCAGGCTTTCCACCATGGCAAAGTAGTAGCCGTTGCGCCGGTCCCAGCCCTTGATGGCGCCGCTGGCCAGGCTCAGCGTGGGGAAGGCGACCACGCGCGCCGGGTCGAACACCTCGGTGTGGCCCAGGCCGTCGCAGGTGGGGCAGGCGCCCACCGGCGAGTTGAACGAAAACAGGCGCGGTTCCAGCTCGCTCAGCGCGTAGCTGCACAGCGGGCAGGCAAAGCGCGCGCTGAACAGGTGCTCGGCGCCGTTGTCCATTTCCAGCGCAATCGCGCGGCCATCGGCCAGCTTCAGCGCGGCCTCGAAGCTTTCGGCCAGACGTTGCTGCGCGTCTGTTCTGACTTTCAGGCGGTCCACCACCACGTCCAGATCGTGCTTTTCCTGCTTGTTCAGCGCCGGCATGTCGGCCGCGTCCAGTACCTGCCCGTTCAGGCGAAAGCGCACGTAGCCTTGGGCCTGCAGCTCGGCCAGCGTGTCGGCAAACTCGCCCTTGCGGTCGCGCGCGATCGGGGCCAGCACCATCAGCTTGGTGTCTTCGGGCAGGGCCAGCACGTGGTCCACCATCTGGCTCACCGTCTGGGCCTGCAGCGGCAGGTCGTGCTCGGGGCAGTGCGGCGTGCCGGCGCGGGCGAACAGCAGGCGCAGGTAGTCGTGGATTTCGGTCACCGTGCCCACGGTGGAGCGCGGGTTGTGGCTGGTGGCCTTCTGCTCGATGCTGATGGCCGGCGACAGGCCTTCGATCAAATCGACGTCGGGCTTGTCCATCAGCTGCAGGAACTGGCGCGCGTAGGCGCTCAGGCTTTCCACGTAGCGGCGCTGGCCCTCGGCGTACAGCGTGTCGAACGCCAGGCTGGACTTGCCCGAACCGCTCAGCCCCGTGATCACCACCAGCGCGTGCTTGGGGATGTCCAGGTCGATGTTCTTGAGGTTGTGGGTGCGGGCGCCGCGCACACTGAGCACGGGCTGGCGCCAGGCGTCGCGCAGGTAGGGGCCGGCGGCCGTGCCGTGGACGGCATCGGCCGGCAAGGGCGCAAGGGCGGGCGGGGTGGGGAGCGGCTCGGTCACGGGGTCTGTCCGTCAAAAGGGCAACCCGCCATCATAGAGCGCCAAGCCGGCCGCGCCCAGTCCGGCCGGCGGGGGGCGTTGTGCACCGGCCGCACCGGCGACGCAGGGGCGACGGGCCATCGGCCTTTGCTACACTGTGGACCATGTTCATTCACGGCATCCGCTTCACCGCCCGCCTGGCCCCGCAATGCGGCCGGGAGGCCTGGCCCTGGCGCAAGCCATAAGTTGCGCGCCACTCCCCTGGGTCGCCAGACCCACCGCGCGGCCCGCGGTGCTTGCCGTCTGCCGCGCCCTCACGCCCCGCCCGGGGCACTGGTTGAATGAACGCCGCCCCGCTGCCCGGGGCCGAGCTGCAGGAGGCTCACCCGTGATCACCGAAACCGAATTCCAGGACCTGGCCCGCCAGGGCTACAACCGCATCCCGCTGTCCACCGAAGCGTTTGCGGACCTCGAAACCCCCTTGTCGCTGTATTTGAAGCTGGCCCACGTGCAGGACGGCGGGCGCAACAGCTTTTTGCTTGAGTCCGTGGTGGGCGGCGAGCGCTTTGGCCGCTACAGCTTCATCGGCCTGCCGGCGCGGGTCTGGCTGCGTGCCCATGGTTTTGGCGCCGCCGCGCGGACCGAGGTGGTGCGCGACGGCGAGGTGGTGGAAACCGTGGCCGGCAACCCGCTGGACTTCATCGAGGCCTACCAGCGCCGCTTCAAGGTGGCGCTGCGCCCCGGCATGCCGCGCTTCTGCGGCGGCCTGGCCGGCTACTTCGGCTACGACACCGTGCGCCACATCGAGCACAAGCTGGCGCACAGCTGCCCGCCGGACGACATCGGCATGCCCGACATCCACCTGCTGCACTGCGAGGAGCTGGCCGTCATCGACAACCTGTCGGGCAAGTTGCACCTGATGGTGTACGCCGACCCGACCGAGCCCGACGCCTACGGCCGCGCCGAAGCCCGCCTGGCCGAGCTCAAAGCCCGTCTGCGCGTGCCGGTGCAGGTCCCTGAGGTGCACCCGTCGGCCCCCGCCACCGAAATCCGCCCCTACGCCAAGGCCGACTTCCTGGCCGCGGTGGAGCGCGCCAAAGAGCTGATCCGTTCGGGCGACTTCATGCAGATCGTGATGGGCCAGCGCATCAGCAAGCCCTACACGCAAAGCCCGCTCAGCCTCTACCGGGCGCTGCGCACGCTCAACCCCAGCCCCTACATGTACTACTACCACCTGGGCGACGCGCAGGTGGTGGGCTCCTCGCCCGAAATCCTGGTGCGGCAGGAAAAGACGCTGGATGGCACCAAGGTCACTATCCGCCCGCTGGCCGGCACCCGCCCGCGCGGCGCCACGCCCGAGGCCGACCAGGCCGCCGAGCAAGACCTGCTGGCCGACCCGAAAGAGCGGGCCGAGCACGTCATGCTGATCGACCTGGCCCGCAACGACATCGGCCGCATCGCCCAGACCGGCAGCGTCAAGGTGACCGAGGCCTTCGCCACCGAGCGCTACAGCCACGTGATGCACATCGTCAGTAACGTGGAAGGGCTGCTGAAACCGGGCCTGAGCAACATGGACGTGCTCAAAGCCGCCTTCCCGGCCGGTACCCTGAGCGGCGCCCCCAAGGTGCACGCCATGGAGCTGATCGACCAGCTGGAGCGCACCAAGCGCGGCGTCTACGGCGGCGCCTGCGGCTACCTGAGCTACGCCGGCGACATGGACGTGGCCATCGCCATCCGCACCGGCGTCATCAAGGACGGCTGGCTGCACGTGCAGGCCGCCGCCGGCGTGGTGGCCGACAGCGTGCCCGAACTGGAGTGGAAAGAAACCGAACACAAGGCCCGCGCCGTGCTGCGCGCCAGCGAACTGGTCGAGGAGGGCCTGCAATGAGCCGCACCAAAGTCCTGATGGTGGACAACTACGACTCGTTCACTTACAACATCGTGCAGTACTTCGGCGAACTGGGCGCCGAGGTCGAGGTGTTCCGCAACGACGAGATCACCCTGGAAGGCATCGCCGCGCGCGCGCCCGACCGGCTGGTGATTTCGCCCGGCCCCTGCTCGCCGGCCGAGGCGGGCATTTCCGTCGCCGCCATCCAACATTTCGCCGGGAAGCTGCCGATTTTGGGCGTGTGCCTGGGTCACCAGAGCATCGGTGCCGCCTTCGGCGGGCAGATCGTCCGCGCCCAGGAGCTGATGCACGGCAAGACCAGCGTCATCACCACCACGCAAGAGGGCGTGTTCGCCCACCTGCCGGCCCAGTTCACCGTCAACCGCTACCACTCGCTGGCCATCGAGCGCGCCACTTGTCCGGCGGTGCTCAAAGTCACCGCCTGGACCGACGACGGCGAAATCATGGGCGTGCGCCACACCGAACTGGCCATCCAGGGGGTGCAGTTCCACCCCGAGTCCATCCTGACCGAGCACGGCCACGCCATGCTGCAGAACTTCCTCGACCAGGCCTGAGGCCGTCCGTTCCCGCCGCTCCCGGAGCCCCCATGCACACCCACCTGATCACCCCCCAGGAAGCGCTGCAGCGCGTCATCGAGCACCGAGAAATCTTCCACGACGAGATGCTGCACCTGATGCGCCTGATCATGCGCGGCGAGATGTCGCCCGTCATGATGGCGGCCCTCATCACCGGCCTGCGCGTGAAGAAGGAAACCATCGGCGAGATCACCGCCGCCGCGCAGGTGATGCGCGAGTTTTCCACCAAGGTGGAAGTGGCCGACAAGACCCACCTGGTCGATATCGTCGGCACGGGCGGCGACGGTTCGCACACCTTCAACATTTCCACCTGCGCCATGTTTGTGGCCGCGGCGGCCGGTGCCAAGGTCAGCAAGCACGGCGGGCGCAGCGTCTCCAGCAAGTCGGGCAGCGCCGACGCCCTGGAGGCCTTGGGGGTCAACATCAACCTCAAGCCCGAAGCCATTGCCCGTTGCATTCAAGACGTCGGCATCGGCTTCATGTTCGCGCCCAACCACCACCCGGCCATGAAGAACGTGGCCCCGGTGCGCAAGGAGTTGGGCATCAAGACCCTGTTCAACATCCTCGGGCCGCTGACCAACCCGGCTGACGCGCCCAACATCCTGATGGGGGTGTTCCATGCCGATCTGGTCGGCATCCAGGTGCGGGCGCTGCAGCGCCTGGGCGCCGAGCACGCGGTGGTGGTCTACGGCAAAGACGGGCTGGACGAGGTCAGCCTGGGCGCGGCCACCCTGGTCGGTGAACTCAAGGACGGCCAGGTCACCGAGTACGAAATCCACCCCGAAGACTTCGGCCTGACCATGGCCAGCAACCGCGCGCTCAAGGTGGACACGCCCGAGCAGTCGCGCACCCTGTTGCTGGGCGTGCTCGACAACCAGCCCGGCCCGGCGCGCGACATCGTGGCGCTCAACGCGGGCGTGGCGCTCTACGCCGCCAACGTGGTCGGCTCCATGGCCGACGGCCTGGCGCTGGCCCGCGCTACCCTGGCCTCGGGCGCCGCCAAAGCCAAGCTGGCGCAGTTCGTGACCGCCGCCCACGCGCTCGCCGCCTGACCCCCGTGTGGCGCGACCCCGGCACCTGGATCGCCCTGGGCGTGTCGGCCCTGTTCGTGGCCGTCGCCGTGGTCCTGCACCGCGTGTTCCTGCGCATCCTGCAACAAGGCGAGCCGCCCCCGCCGCCCAACGAAAAGCCTCCCCATGAGTGACATCCTGAACCAGATCGTGGCCACCAAGCGCGAGGAAATCGCCGCGGCCCTCCAAAAGCACCCGCTGGCCGCCGTGCGCGAAGACGCCGAATCGCGACTGCTCACCCGCGACTTCGTCGGCGCCCTGCGCGCCAAAATCGGCGCCGGCCTGCCCGCCGTCATCGCCGAGGTGAAAAAGGCCAGCCCGTCCAAGGGCGTGATCCGCGCCGACTTCATCCCGGCCGACATCGCCCAGAGCTACGCCGAACACGGCGCCGCCTGCCTGTCGGTGCTGACCGACCGTCAGTACTTCCAGGGCAGCCCCGACTACCTCAAGCAGGCCCGCGCCAGCTGCGACCTGCCGGTGCTGCGCAAGGACTTCATGGTGGACCCCTACCAGGTTTACGAGGCCCGCGCCATGGGCGCCGACTGCATCCTGCTGATCGCCGCCTGCCTGGACGACGCGCAGATGGCCGACCTGGAGGCCCTGGCCCTGGGCCTGAACATGGCGGTGCTGGTGGAGGTACACGACCGCGCCGAACTGCAGCGCGCGCTGCGGCTCAAGACCCCGCTGGTCGGCATCAACAACCGCAACCTGCGCACCTTCGAGGTGACGCTGGACACCACGCTGGGCCTGCTGTCCGACGTGCCCGCCGACCGCCTGCTGGTGACCGAAAGCGGCATCTTGGGCCAGGCCGACGTGCAGCGCATGCGCGACGCCGGCGTGCACGCCTTTCTGGTGGGCGAGGCCTTCATGCGCGCCGACGAACCCGGCCGCGCCCTGGCCGACCTGTTCGGCCTGCCGGCCTGACCGTGCCGCGCGGCCACACCCCGTCGCTGTTCGATGCCCCGGGCGCGCCCGAGGCGCCACGCCTGGCCGCCTGGGCCCCGGACGACTGGCCGGTGGCCGACGACTGGCGCCCCTGCCTGGACGCGTTCTGGCCCAGCCCGGCCGGCCAGCGCCTGGCGGTCCGCCTGCGCGAGCGCCTCGCCGCCGGCGCCACGGTGTACCCGCCCCAGCCCCTGCGGGCGCTGGCCCTGACGCCGCTGCACGCGGTGCGCGTCGTCGTGCTGGGGCAAGACCCTTACCACGGCCCCGGCCAGGCCGAGGGGCTGGCGTTCTCGGTGGCGCCCGGGGTCCGGCCGCCGCCGTCGCTGCGCAACCTTTTCAAGGAACTGGCGCGCGATCCCGCCCTGGCCCCGCACCCGCCATTTGCCGGGCGCAGCGGCAGCTTGGCGGGCTGGGCGGGGCAGGGCGTGCTGTTGCTCAACACCACGCTCACGGTGGAGGCGGGCGCCGCCGCCAGCCACGCCGGCTGGGGCTGGGAAGCCCTGACCGACCGCTTGATCGCCGCCTGCAACGCCGAGGCCCGGCCCAAGGCTTTCCTCCTCTGGGGTGCGCACGCACAGGGCAAGGCCGGCCTGATCGACGCCGACCGCCACCTGGTGTTGCGGGCCAACCACCCGTCGCCGCTGTCGGCGCTGCGCCCACCGCAGCCCTTCATCGGCTGCGGCCATTTCGGGGCGGTCAACCGCTGGTTGGCAGAAAAACACGAAAAAACTGTCGATTGGTTTGTTGACTTTCAAAAAACGGTGGCATAATTTGAGGCTCGCCGGAGAGGTGCCCGAGTGGCTAAAGGGGGCAGACTGTAAATCTGTTGGCTTACGCCTACGCTGGTTCGAATCCAGCCCTCTCCACCAGCGAAACTTTTGTAGCGCGGACGCAGGTTCCGCAGTAGCGCGGTCCGGTTGTCGGTCGGCGAACTGCGGGAGTAGTTCAATGGTAGAACCCCAGCCTTCCAAGCTGATGACGCGGGTTCGATTCCCGTCTCCCGCTCCAGCAGAGGTTTCGAGGGTTGTTGGCAACAATTACCGATAGCAGCCGTCAGGCTGTTATGCCCATGTGGCTCAGTGGTAGAGCACCCCCTTGGTAAGGGGGAGGTCGGCAGTTCGATCCTGCCCATGGGCACCAAATCCATAGGTGTGTTTGTAGTTTCGGCAATTTTCAAATCGGAGCTGAAAAATGGCAAAAGAGAAATTTGAGCGGACCAAGCCGCACGTCAACGTCGGCACCATTGGTCACGTGGACCACGGCAAGACCACCCTGACCGCCGCCATCACCACCGTGCTGGCCGCCAAGTTCGGTGGCGCCGCCAAGGCCTACGACCAGATCGACGCGGCTCCGGAAGAAAAAGCCCGCGGCATCACCATCAACACCGCCCACGTGGAATACGAAACGGCCAACCGCCACTACGCCCACGTCGACTGCCCCGGCCACGCCGACTACGTCAAGAACATGATCACCGGTGCCGCCCAGATGGACGGCGCGATCCTGGTGTGCTCCGCCGCCGACGGCCCGATGCCCCAGACCCGCGAGCACATCCTGCTGTCGCGTCAGGTCGGCGTGCCCTACATCATCGTCTTCCTGAACAAGGCCGACATGGTGGACGACGAAGAGCTGCTGGAGCTGGTCGAAATGGAAGTGCGCGAGCTGCTGTCCAAGTACGACTTCCCCGGCGACGACACCCCCATCATCAAGGGTTCGGCCAAGCTGGCGCTGGAAGGCGACAAAGGCCCCCTGGGTGAAGAAGCCATCATGAAGCTGGCCGACGCCCTGGACAGCTACATCCCCACCCCGGAACGTGCCGTCGACGGCGCCTTCCTGATGCCCGTGGA
>NZ_JAAQQT010000585.1:0-16928 GCF_011742065.1 Aquabacterium sp. A08 | reverse complement strand
TACCTGCCCATGGGTTACATGATCGGCGGCTACACCCTGTTCGTGCCGCGCGACTGGCTCACCCCCATCGACATGTCGGTGGAAGAAGCCATGCGTTCTTCCCTCATCGCCTGGATGGCCCACCGCAACACCCCATGACGATCCGCAACCTCGACCGCCTCTTCGCCCCCCGCAGCGTCGCCGTCTTTGGCGCCTCCGACCGCGCCCACAGCGTCGGCGCCACCGTGTGGCACAACCTGTCGCGCGGCTTCCAGGGCACGCTCTACCCGGTCAACCCGCGGCTGCGCCAGCTGGGCGACGTGCCGGCCTGGCCGTCGGTGGCGGCGCTGCCCGCCGCGCCCGACCTGGCCGTCATCTGCACCCCGCCGGCCACGGTGCCGGGGCTGATCGCCGAACTGGGCGCCAAAGGCACGCGCGCGGCGGTGGTGGTCACCGCCGGGCTCGACGCCCACCAAAAGCAGGCCATGCTGGACGCGGCCCGCACCCACACCCTGCGCATCCTGGGGCCCAACTGCATCGGCATGCTGGTGCCGCACCTGGGCCTCAACGCCAGCTTCGCCCACGCCGACGCGGCCCCGGGCTCCATCGCTTTCGTGTCCCAGTCGGGCGCGCTGGTCACCGCCATGCTGGACTGGGCCAACTCGCGCCAGATCGGCTTCTCGCACTTCGTCTCGCTCGGCGAACACGCCGACGTGGACTTTGGCGACATGCTGGACTTCTTGGGCAGCGACCCCAAAACCCGCGCCATCCTGCTCTACGTCGAGTCGATCGACGCGCCGCGCAAATTCATGTCGGCGGCGCGGGCGGCGGCGCGCAACAAGCCGGTCATCCTGGTCAAGGCCGGGCGTTCGGCCCAGGGGCAGAAGGCCGCGGCCTCGCACACCGGCGCGCTGGCCGGCTCGGACGAGGTGTTCGACGCCGCCATTTCCCGCGCCGGCATGCTGCGGGTGTACACCTTGCAACACCTGTTCATGGCGGCCGAACTGCTGGCCCGCTTCCGCGACAACCGGAGCGAACGCCTGATCGTGCTGACCAACGGCGGCGGCGCTGGCGTCATGGCGGCCGACGCCGCCGCCTACGCCGAGGTGGAACTGGCCCCGCTGGCGCCCGAGCTGGTGGCCCAGCTCGACGCGGTGCTGCCCGGCAACTGGTCGCGCGCCAACCCGGTGGACATCATCGGCGACGCGCCGGCGCAGCGCTACGTGGACGCCCTTAAGCTGCTGCGCCAGGCGCGCGACAGCGCCATCCTCTTCGTGCAGGCACCCACCGCCATCGTGCCCAGCACCGAGATCGCCCAGGCCCTGCTGCCGCTGGCCCAGGAGCGGCCGCCGCGCGTGCTGGGCAGCTGGCTGGGCCACAGCGCGGTGGCCGAGGCGCGCGCCTTGTTCCGCGCCGGCGGCGTGCCCGACTACGACACCCCCGAAGAAGCGGTGCGGGCGTTTTCTTTCTTGCGCCAGTTCCACCGCCACCAGGCCGAGCTGATGGAAACCCCGCCGGCCGCGCCGCTGGGCAACGGGCTGGACCTGCCGGCCATCCGCCAGCTGGTGGACTTTGTGCTGGCCGACGGCCGCGACATCCTGACCGAACCCGAGGCCAAGGAACTGCTGCGGCTGGCCGGCATTCCGGTGACGCCGACGCGGGTGGTGCCGCCCGAGGCCGAGGCCGCCGTCTACGCCGCCGACACCCTGGGCTACCCGGTGGTGCTGAAAATCCTCTCGCACGACATCACCCACAAGTCCGACGTGGGCGGGGTGCGCCTGAACCTGCACAACGCCGCCGAGGTGGCCCAGGCCGCCCAGGCCATGCTGGAGCGGGTGGCCGAACGCCAGCCGGGCGCGCGCATCGAAGGCTTCACCGTGCAGCCCATGGTGCGGCGCGAGCACGCCCACGAACTGATCCTGGGCGCCAGCATCGACCCCCTGTTCGGCCCGGTCATCCTGTTCGGCCAGGGCGGCGTGTCGGTGGAGGTGGTGGGCGACCGCGCGCTGGCCTTGCCGCCGCTGAACGCGCCGCTGGCCGAGGCGCTGATCGACCGCACCCGCGTGGCCAAACTGCTGCGCGGCTACCGCGACGTGCCCGCCGCCGACCGCGGCGCCATCACCCACGCGCTGGTGGCGATCTCGCAGTTGCTGGCCGACGTGCCGGAAATCGCCGAACTCGACATCAACCCGCTGGTGGTGAACCCCGACGGCGCCATGGCCCTGGACGCCCGGGTGCGGCTGTGCCGCAGCCGGCCCGCGGGCGCCGCCCATTTCGCCATCAAGCCCTACCCGCAGGACCTGGTCGAAACCCGGCCCTGGGACGACGGCCGCACCCTCACCCTGCGCCCGATCCGCCCCGAGGACGAGGCCCAGCACCTGGCGTTTTTCCAGCGCCTGACGCCCGAGGACATCCGCCTGCGCGTGTTCTACACCCGGCGCAGCATCGAGCACAGCGAGCTGGCGCGGCTGACCCAGATCGACTACGACCGCGAGATCGCCTTTGTGGCCACGCTGCCGCTGGCCGATGGCGGCGAGGAAACGCTGGGCGTGGTGCGCGGCATTTGCGACCCCGACAACGACGCGGCCGAGTTCGGCGTGATCGTGCGCTCCGACCTCAAGGGCAAGCGCATGGGCTGGATCCTGATGGACAAGCTGGTGCGCTACCTGCGCGCCAACGGCACGCAGCGCATCGTCGGCACGGTGCTGCGCGAAAACAAGGGCATGCTGGGCCTGGCCAGCCGGCTGGGCTTCCGCATCGAGGCGCACCCGGAGGACCACGACCTGCGCCACGTCGAGCTGCCGCTGCAGGCCCCGCCCCAGGGCTGACCCGGGGCGGGGCGCTGGGGCCCGGGCGTCAGGCCAGCAGCGTGAACGCCACGATGAACAGGCCCAGCCCCAGGTTCACCAGCACCCACTGGCGGATCTGCTGCAGGGCTGCGCCGCCGGCGGTCCAGTCGCTCGCCTGCACCGCGCGGCGCAGCCGGCCGTACAGGGCGAAGCGGATGTGGCCAAAGACGAGCACCATCAGCGTGCCCAGGATGGACATGACCGTCCAGTCCAGCGGCATGGCAAAGCTGCCGCCGGACTGCACCGCCTCCTTGGCGACGCGGCCCATCATCCAGGCGCCGCTGAACAGCGCCACCAGCGACAGCACGGTGATGGCCCCGAAAAAGCGCTGCAGCACCGCGTGCATCAGGCGCACGCGCACCGCCGGCTCCAGCGGCGCGGTGGCCGGGCGCAGGAAGAAATGGGCGAACACCATGCCCCCGATCCACACAACGATGGACAGGACATGGGCGGTTTTGAGCAGGGCGTAGAGCATGGCGGGTATCCAGTGGGTTCGGTCGGCACGCACCTTACCAGTTTTCGCCGGCCCAGCCGCCACCGTGGCTTTTGTGCTGCAGTGCAACAAAAGGCTTGCAATCCGGTGCCAGACCCGTATACTTGGACTCATGTTGCAGCGCAGCATAAGTCGACAAAACTGTCACAGCCCTGTCGCACCGGCGCGCTACTGTCCCTGCCACCCGCCCTTTTTTCAAGGAGTACCGCCATGTTGACCGTTGAACAAATCCTCGCCGCTCAAAAAGCCCAAGTCGCCACCCTGTTCGACCTGAGCAGCAAAGCCCTGGCCAGCGTTGAAAAGCTGAACGAGCTGAACCTGCAAGCCGCCAAGGCTTCCCTGTCCGAGAGCGCCAGCCACGCCCAAGCCGTGCTGAGCGTGAAAGACGTGCAAGAGCTGGTTGCCCTGCAGTCCACCGTGCTGCAGCCGCTGGCCGAGAAAGCCGCTTCCTACAGCCGCCACCTGTACGACATCGCCTCCGGTGTCGGCGCCGAGTTCGGCAAAGTGGCCGAAGCCCAAGCCGCCGACGCGCAGAAGCAGTTCGCTTCGGCCGTGGACACCGCCGTCAAGAGCGCCCCCCAGGGTTCCGAGTCCGCCGTGGCCGCCGTCAAGAACGCCATGTCCACCGCCACCTCCGCCATGGAGTCGGTGCAGAAGGCCGTCAAGCAAGCCACCGAGCTGGCCGAAGCCAACTTCAACGCCGTGACCACCAGCGCCCTGGCCGCCAAGCCGGTCAAGGCCACCAAAGCCTGATTCTTTCAGCGCTTTGCACCAGCCCCGCGCTTCGGCCCGGGGCTTTTTTTGCGCCTTGCGCGGCACAATTGACGCCAACCCGACACCACCCCCCGCCCCCGGGGGGCAGACCCGCGGGGCCGGCACCGATAATCGGCGACACACCCCATTCCCTGTCACTGGAGGACACATGAGCGAAATTCTCACCGTCGGCATCGTTGGCGCCGGCACCATGGGCAACGGCATTGCACAGGCCTGTGCGGTCAGCGGCATCCAGGTCGTGATGGTCGACATCAGCGAAACCGCCGTGCAAAAGGGCATCGCCACCGTGGCCGGCAGCCTCGACCGCCTCATCAAAAAAGACAAGATGACGGCCGCCGACAAGGACGCGGCCATGGCACGCCTGCGGGGCTCCACCAGCTACGACGACCTGAAGGGCGCGCAACTGGTCATCGAGGCCGCCACGGAAAACCTCGAACTCAAGATCAAGATCCTGCGCCAGCTCGACGGCCTGCTGCCGGCCGACACGTTGGTGGCCACCAACACCAGCTCCATCGGTATCACCCAGCTGGCCGCCGTGACCCAGCGCGCCGACCGCTTCATCGGCATGCACTTCTTCAACCCGGTGCCCATGATGGCGCTGGTGGAGATCATCCGCGGCCTGCAGACCAGCGACAGCACCCACGCCGCCGTGCACGCGCTGGCGCTCAAGCTGGGCAAGACGCCGATCACGGTGAAGAACGCGCCGGGCTTTGTGGTCAACCGCATCCTGGTGCCGATGATCAACGAGGCCTTCTTCGTGCTGGCCGAGGGCCTGGCCAGCGCCGAAGACATCGACAACGGCATGAAGCTGGGTTGCAACCACCCCATCGGCCCGCTGGCCTTGGCCGACCTGGTCGGTCTGGACGTGTGCCTGGCGGTGATGAACGTCTACTTCGCCGAGTTCAACGACAGCAAGTACCGCCCCTGCCCATTGCTGAAAGAAATGGTGGCCGCCGGTTACCTGGGCCGCAAGACCGGCCGCGGCGTGTACCGCTACTGACGCACCCGACCCGCCGCCTGCCGGCGGCGGTGCGGCGCCCGTCGGGGGCAGGCGGCGCCGCACCCCCACACCGTCCAAGACACTGGTACGATAGACCGCGTCGCAAACGGTGAACGCCCCACACCTTGCCGCGACCGTCACAAACGCAAATCTGGCAAAGATTTTTGTGAAAAACGATGGATATGTACAATATCCCTCTGTCTAACGGTTCCCCCCGCGCCCTGCCATGTCCCCCAACCCCCAGCGGCTGCTGTCCGGCCTCAGCCAGCACGCCGACACGCTGACCCAACGCCTGCAGACGCTGCACCAGCACCTGCTCGACACGGTGCCGGCGGTGGACCGCATCGCCTGCGCGCTCTACGACGCGCAGGAAGACACGCTCAAGACCTTCATCAACAGCACCCGCGCCGGGCGCGCGATCAGCGGTTACGAGTACAAACTGTCGGACAGCCAGGCCCTGAGCGCCCTGGCCCGCAGTGGCGAGTTCCGGGTGCTGGACGACATCGCCCAGATGGTGCAGTCCAACACCGGCCACGCCCAGTGGCTGCGGGAACAGGGCTACCGCTCGTCCTTCACCGTGCCGCTGTACGACGGTGGCCAGCTGCAGGGTTTTGTGTTTTTCGACTCCCTGCAGACCGGCGCCTTCAGCCCCGAGGTGCAGCGCGACCTGGTGCTCTACAGCAACCTGATCGGCATGGCGATCGCCAGCGAGTTCGCGGCGGTGCGCTCGGTGCTGGAAGCCACTCGGGTGGCGCGCGAACTGGCCGAGGTGCGCGACTTTGAAACCGGCGCGCACCTGGAGCGCATGGCGCGCTATTCCCGCGTCATCGCGCTGGCGGTGGCGCTGCACTTCGGCCTGAACGACGAGTTCGTGGAAAGCGTGTACCTGTTCTCGTCGCTGCACGACATCGGCAAGATCGGCATTCCCGACAAGGTGCTGCTCAAGCCCGGCAAGCTCGACGCCGCCGAACGCGTGGTCATGGAAGGGCACGTGGACAAGGGCGTGCAGATCATCGACCGCATCGTCGGCACCGGTGCCCACCAGCGCCTGCCGGACTCGACCGTGTTGCGCAACATCGTGCACTGCCACCACGAGTACCTGGACGGTTCGGGCTACCCGCGCGGCCTGCGCGGCGATGCGGTGCCGGTGGAAGCACGCATCGTCACCGTGGCCGACATTTTCGACGCGCTGACCGCCCTGCGCCCGTACAAACAGGTGTGGACGCCGCAAGCGGCGCTGGGCGAACTGGACCGCATGGTCGCCGCCGGCCAGCTGGACCCCGCCTGTGTGCGCGCGGTGCACGAGCACCTGCCCGAGATCCTGGCGATCCGCGAACGCTACAACGACGAGCCGGCCTGAAGGCCGCGCTGGCAGCGGCCGCCCGCGGGCCCGCTCACTGCGCCGCCACGAAGCTGCCCGACTTGCCCCCGTGCTTCTCCAGCAGCTGCACGTCGGAAATCACCATGCCCCGGTCGGCGGCCTTGCACATGTCGTAAATGGTCAGCAGGGCCACCTGCACGGCGGTCAGGGCCTCCATTTCCACCCCGGTGGGGCCGGTGCATTCGGCGGTGGCGCGGCACCGCACGGCGTTTGCCTCGGGTTCCAGCTCGAACTCCACCGCCACCCGGCTCAGCGCGATCGGGTGGCACAGCGGGATCAGGTCGCTGGTCTTTTTCGCGGCCATGATGCCGGCCAGCCGGGCCACGCCCAGCACGTCGCCCTTTTTGGCGTGGCCGGCGGCCACCAGGGCCAGCGTTTCGGGCCGCATGGCGATGCGGCCCTGGGCCACGGCGACGCGGTGGGTGGCCTGCTTGGCGCCCACGTCCACCATGTGGGCTTGGCCTTGGGCGTCGAAATGGGTGAGGGGGGACGAAGTCATGCGCGGAGGAAGGGGGAGGGTTGTCGGAATCTTTGCCAAGTGCGGGCATCATACGGGGATGCGCCTGCCTTTCGTTCGCCGTTGCTGGCCCCTGTTGCTGGCCGCCCCGCTGTGGCTGGGGCCTGTGTCGCTGGGCCAGGCCCAGGCCCCGTCGCTGGGCCGCAGCCTGCCGGCCTTGGGCGACGGGCACGAACTCTCGCTGAGCGAGGAGCGCCGCCTGGGCGACCAGATCGCCCGCGCCATCTACCGCGACCCGGACTACCTGGACGACCCGGTGCTGGACGGCTACCTGCAGGCGCTGTGGCGGCCGCTGGTGGCGGCGGCGCGTGAACGCGGCGACCTGTCGCCCGACCTGGCCGAGCGCTTCGCCTGGGAGATCATGATCGGGCGCGACCGCAGCGTCAACGCCTTCGCCCTGCCCGGCGGCTACCTGGGGGTGCACCTGGGGCTGCTGGCCACGGTGGCCAGCGCCGACGAACTGGCCTCGGTGCTGGCCCACGAACTCAGCCACGTGTCGCAGCGGCACATCGCCCGGCTGATCGCGCGCCAGAGCCAGCAGGCGCCGTGGATCATCGCCTCCATGATCCTGGGGGCGCTGGCGGCCAGCGCGGCCAAGAACGCCGACATCGCCAACGCCGCCATCGTGGGCGGGCAGGCGGTGGCGGCGCAGTCGCAGCTGAACTTCTCGCGCGACATGGAGCGCGAGGCCGACCGGGTGGGCTTTGGCATCATGACCGACGCCGGCTTCGACGGTCACGGCTTCGTGAGCATGTTCGACAAGCTGCAGCAGGCCTCGCGGCTGAACGACGACGGCGCCTTCCCCTACCTGCGCAGCCACCCGCTGACCACCGAACGCCTGGCCGACATGCGCGCCCGGGTGCCCCAGCACGACCACGCCGCGCCGGGCCGCACCGGCCCGGCCCCGGTGTCGGCCACTTACCACGCCCTGATGTCGGCCCGCGCCCGGGTGCTGTCCGAGCCCGACACCGACCGCCTGCGCGCCCTGGCCCAAACCCTGAACGCCAGCAACGGCCCGCGCGACGACCCCGCCACCCTGGGCCAGCGCTACGCCGCCACCCTGGCCGCCGCCCGCCTGCGCGACGGCGCCCGCGTCTGGACCGGCCTGACCCAGCTGCGCGCCAGCCTGCCGCCCGACGCCGACGCGCAATGGGCGCTGCGCTGGCTGGAGTTGGAGGTGCTGCCCGGCGCCAGCGTGCCCGCCGCACAGGCCGCCGCCACGGCCCAGCACCTGGCCCAGCTGCGCGACCGCGCCCTGGCCGACGGCCAGCGCAGCAGCGTGCTGGTGGCGGCGCGCAGCGCCGTGGGCGCCGACGCCGGCGTGCAGCGCAGCGCCATCCAGCGGCTGCAGACCTGGACCGCGCTGCACCCGCGCGACGCCTCGGCCTGGCAGACGCTGGCCGTGCTGCAGCAGGCCCAGGGCCAGCCGGAGCGCGCCGCCCGGGCCACGGCCGAGGCCCGACTGGCCCACTTGGACGCGCCGGGTGCGCTGGAACGCTTCAAAGCCGCGCAACAACTGGCGCGCGGCCGGCCCGGGGCGGACCACATCGAACTGTCCATCCTGGACGCCCGGGTGCGCGACACCGAACGGCTGGTGCGCGAACAGCTGCGCGAGGCCGAGGCCCGCTGACGCCGCCGCCCCGGCAATAACCCGCCACCCCAGCCACCCGGCGCGCTGGGGCTATCATCGCCCCCCGCAACGCACACGCGCAGGCCGCCATGGCAGGAATCCACATCACCGACATCGAAGCCGCCATCAACTTCTGGCGCGCCCGCCGCCCCTCGCCCGACGGGGTGGTGCTGCCGCCCGAAACCCGCGCCCTGGCCGAGGTGTACGCGCTGATGGTGTACCACCACGAAGACCAGGCCGACGCCGCCACCATGCCGCCCGCGGCCTACGCCGCCTGGCTGGCCTGGTACGACACCACGCCCGACACGCCCTGCATCGCCATCTGCTCCACCAGCCAGGGCGACGAGTGGTGCAAGGGCTGTGGCCGCACCTTCGACGAGGTGCAGCGCTGGCCCGCAATGGACCCGGTGGCCAAGCGCGCCACCTGGTGCCGCATCACCCGGGAGAACAGCGCCTGGCGCTTCAACACCTACGCCGAACGCGCGGTGGAGAACCGATAAAAAAAACCACCGGTGCGACGCGGTGGTTTTTTGAAGGCGCCCAGGGGGCGTCAGACGCGGCGGGCGAGGGCCTCGGCCTGGCCGGTGTAGCTCGCCGGGGTCATGGCCAGCAGGCGGTCTTTGTCGGCCTGCGGAATGTCCAACGACACGATCAGGCCGTGCAGCGCCTCTTTCGTGACGCTCTTGCCGCGGGTCACTTCCTTGAGCTTCTCGTAGGCGCCCGGCACGCCGTAGCGGCGCATCACGGTCTGGATGGGCTCGGCCAGCACCTCCCAGGCGGCGTCGAGGTCGGCGGCCAGCGCTTCCTCGTTCAGCTCCAGCTTGTTGAGGCCGGTCATGAGCGACTGGTGCGCCAGCACGGCATAGCCCAGTGCCACGCCGATGTTGCGCAGCACGGTGGAGTCGGTCAGGTCGCGCTGCCAGCGGCTGATGGGCAGCTTTTCGCTCAGGTGCTTCAACAGCGCATTGGCCAAGCCCAGGTTGCCTTCGGCGTTCTCGAAGTCGATCGGGTTGACCTTGTGCGGCATGGTGGACGAACCGATTTCGCCCGCCTTGAGCTTTTGCTTGAAGTAACCCAGCGACACGTAACCCCAGATGTCGCGCGCCAGGTCGATCAGGATGGTGTTGCTGCGTGCCACGGCGTCGAACAACTCGGCCATGTAGTCGTGCGGCTCGATCTGGATGGAGTAAGGCTGGAAGGTCAGGCCCAGGCCGATCTGGGCGTCGGCCGGCGTCTCAGCGCTGGCTTCCGGCGTTTCCACCACGGCGCGGGCAAAGGCTTCCCAGTCGAACTCGGGCCAGGCGCTCAGGTGGGCGTTGTAGTTGCCCACAGCGCCGTTCATCTTGCCCATGAGTTTGACGTCGGCGATTTTGGCGCGCACGGTGCTCAGGCGCACCGCCACGTTGCCCAGTTCCTTGCCCACGGTGGTGGGGCTGGCGGTCTGGCCGTGGGTGCGGCTGAGCATGGGCACGGCGGCGAAGGTGTGCGCCATGGTGCGCAGTTTGTCGATGATGCCGTCCAGGCCCGGCAGCAGCACCTGGTCGCGCCCGGCCTTGATCTGCAGCGCGTGGCTGGTGTTGTTGATGTCTTCGCTGGTGCAGGCAAAGTGCACGAACTCGCCGGCCTTTTGCAGCTCGGGCCAGCCGTCGAAGGCGCCTTTGACGCCCATGGCCGCGTTGCCACGGATCCAGTATTCCACCGCCTTCACGTCGTGGTTGGTGGTTTTTTCAATGGCCTTGATGGCCTCGGCGTCGGCGGGGCTGAAGTTCGCCACCACGGCGCGCAAATGGGCGCGGGCGGCACTGGACAGCGGCGGGAATTCGGCGAAGCCGGCGTCGCTCAGGTGCTCGAACCAGGCCAGTTCGACCTGCACGCGGCGGTGCATGTAGCCGTACTCGCTCATGAAGGGGCGCAGCGCGGCCAGCTTGCCCACGTAGCGGCCATCCAGCGGCGACAGGGCGGTGACCGGGGAAAATTCGACGGAGGTGATTGCTTGCATGATGCCCCGAATTGTAGAAGGCCCGCCCCCACCCGCCGCAAAACCCGGGGCCCACACGGTGGCTGGGGGGCCCCGCCCCGCGCGGGGGACCGCTGGCTAAAATGGCCTTCCCAAGGGACACCCACACCAGACATGAAACTGATCGGCTCCACCACCAGCCCCTACGTGCGCAAAGTGCGCATCGTCATGGCCGAAAAAAAGCTCGATTTCCAGTTTGTGGAAGAAGACGTGTGGTCGGCCCAGACCACCATCGGCGAGGCAAACCCGCTGGGCAAGGTGCCGTGTCTGGTCATGGAAGGCGGCGAGGCGGTGTTCGACTCGCGCGTCATCGTCGAGTACCTGGACACCCTGTCGCCCGTGGGCAAGCTGATCCCGGCCGGTGGGCGCGAACGCGCCGAAGTCAAAACCTGGGAGGCCCTGGCCGACGGCATGCTGGACGCCGCGGTGCTGGCCCGGCTGGAGGCCACCTGGGCCGGCCGCGCCGAGGGCGAGCGGTCCCCCGCCTGGATCGCCCGGCAGATGGACAAAATCCACCTGAGCCTGCGGGCCATGGCGCAGGGGCTGGGCGACCGGCCGTTCTGCCACGGCATCCACCTGACGCTGGCCGACGTGGCGGTGGGCTGCGCCCTGGGCTACCTGGATTTCCGCTTCCCGCAACTGGCCTGGCGGCCAGAGCACCCCAACCTGGCCAAGTGGTTCGACAAACTGGCCCAGCGCCCCAGCTTCCACGACAGCCTGCCGCCGGCCTGAGCACCGAAATAAAAGGTGTTGCGAAGCGCCCCGGGGCAAAGGGAGGAGGGAGGGAGGAGGAGAAACGCCCTCGGGGGTGACCGCGGCCCTAGGCAGACCGACTGGCTTCGCAACACGATTAACCGGGTGTGGCGCCCCAACGGCGGCCACGTAGGTATGTGTGCGAGGCGCCGCCCAAAGTTCCCAGCCTTGCGCCCGCCACCGGGCCGATTTGCAACAAATTGTGGCCGCCGCGTGCACCGCGGCTGACCTGCGTCAAACCCGGCCTGCGGGCGCGGGCCGATACTGGGGCCCCTATTCCACCGCAGGAGCCCCGCGCCATGAGCACTTTCGACCACCCCGGCCTGATCCAGGATATCAACGAATGCCTGGGGCCGTTCCGCAAAAACCAGTCCGACACCATGAAGGGCTTTGCGCTGCTGGCCCAGGCCGCCATGGCCGAAGGCGCGGTGAGCACCAAGCAGAAGGAACTGATCGCCCTGGCCATCGGGGTGAGCCAGCGCTGCTCGGGCTGCATCGGCTTCCACGTGAAGGCGCTGCACCGCCTGGGCGCCACCCGCGCGGAGCTGGAGGAAACGCTGTCGGTGTGCGTGTACATGGGCGGCGGCCCGTCGCTCATGTACGCGGCCGAGGCCCTGAAGGCCTGGGACACGCTGCACCCGGGGGCGCCGGGCTGAGGCCGGGCCCTCTACACTGGCGGGGTGATCCACCCTGGGCCGCACCGCCCCTCTCCGGGTGGCCGCCCACCGCCTTTGCCCCGCCCATGACCGCCTTGTCCACCGCCCGCCCCACCCCGAACCCGAACCCACCCGAACCGGCCCAAGCCCTGCTCTTGGCCGCCGGCCGCGGCGAGCGCATGCGCCCGCTGACCGACACCACCCCCAAACCTCTGCTGGCCGTGCAGGGCAAGCCACTGATGCAGTGGCACCTGGAAGCCCTGGCCCGGGGCGGCGTGCGCAGTGTGTGCATCAACACCGCGTGGCTGGGCGAGCAGATGCCGGCCCGGTTCGGCGCCCGCTTCACGCCCCAGGCGGCGGCGTGGGACGGCGCAGGCCCGGCCCCTCAACTGGCCTTGCACTACTCCATGGAAGGGCAGGACTTTGGCGGCGCGTTGGAGACGGCCGGCGGCATTGTGCGCGCACTGCCCCGGCTGGACGACGTGTTCTGGCTGCTGGCCGGCGACGTGTTCGCGCCCGAGTTCGTGTTTTCCCACGCGGTGCGGGCGGCGTTTGCGCGCAGCCCGCTGCTGGCGCACATCTGGCTGGTGCCCAACCCGGACCACCACCCCCAGGGCGACTTTGGCGTGGCGGTGCTGCCCGGCGGCCGCCTGCTGGCGCACAACGGCGCCGACGCGCCCAAGCACACCTACTCCACCATCGGCCTGTACAAAAAGGCGTTCTTCGCGCAGCCCTGGTGCCCCATTCCAGCGGGCAACCCGCAGGGCGTGGCCGCCCCACTGGGGCCCATGCTGCGCGCCGCCATCGACACGGGGCAGGTGGGCGCCTCGGTGTACCCCGACCGCTGGGTGGACGTGGGCACGCCCGAGCGGCTGGCCGCCCTCAACGCCCCTGGGCCCACCTCGGCCGCCCTGCACTGAAACACGGGCGCTTGCGTATCATCGTTGACCATGACCGCCATCCCCCACCAAGCCCTGTACGCCGACCGCCGTGCCCGCCTGGCCGCCCAGCTGGGCCCGGGCGGCGTGGCCATCGTGCCCACCGCGCCGGAACGCACCCGCAACCGCGACAGCGAGTACCTGTTCCGGTTCGACAGCTACTTCTACTACCTGACCGGCTTCACCGAGCCGCGCGCCTGGCTGGTCATCACCGCCGAGGGCCACACCACGCTGTTCTGCCAGCCCAAAGACCTGGAGCGTGAGATCTGGGACGGCATCCGCCTCGGGCCGCAGGCCGCGCCCGGCGCGCTGGGTGTGGACGAAGCCTTTTCGGTGGACGAGCTGGACACCCGCCTGCCGAAGTTGCTGGAAAACCGCCACACCGTGTGGTACCCGTTCGCGGTGCACACCGGCCTGGAAACCCGGGTGGACGGCTGGCTGCAGAAGGTGCGTGCCCGCGTGCGCTACGGCGCCCTGTGCCCCGACGCCCAGCGCGACCTGTGCGGCCCGCTCGACGAGATGCGCCTGATCAAAGACGCCCACGAAATCGACGTGATGCGGCGCGCCGCGCAGATCAGCGCCCAGGCCCACATCCGCGCCATGCGCCGCAGCGCAGCCACCCTCCGCGCCGGGCAGGACCTGCGCGAATACCACCTGGACGCCGAGCTGCTGCACGAATTCCGCCAGCACGGCTCACAGTACCCGGCCTACGGCAGCATCGTGGCCGCCGGCGCCAACGCCTGCGTGCTGCACTACCGCGCCGACGCCGCCCCGGTGCGCGACGGCGAACTGGTGCTGATCGACGCCGGCTGCGAACTCGACGGCTACGCCAGCGACATCACCCGCACCTTCCCGGCCAACGGCAGGTTCACCGGCCCGCAACGCGACCTGTACGACCTGGTGCTGGCGTCGCAAGAGGCCGCCATTGCCGCCACCCGGCCCGGCAGCCGCTTTGTGGACCCGCACGACGCCACGGTGAAGGTGCTGGCCCAGGGCATGCTCGACCTGGGGCTGCTGAACCGCAACGACGTGGGCCACCTGGACGACGTGATCGCCGAGCGCCACTACTTCCGCTTCTACATGCACCGCACCGGCCACTGGCTGGGGCTGGACGTGCACGACGTGGGCAGCTATGTGGAACCGAGCGAACTCGGCCAACTGAGCGAGCGCCAAGACCCGCTGAGTGGCGAAACCATCAAAGACCGACCCAGCCGCGTCCTGCGCCCCGGCATGGTGCTGACCATCGAGCCCGGCCTCTACGTGAGCCCGGCGCCCGGCGTGCCCGAGCATTTCTGGAACATCGGCATCCGCATCGAGGACGACGCGGTGGTGACCGAAAACGGCTGCGAACTGCTGACCCGGGGCGTGCCGGTGAAGGCCGACGAGATCGAAGCCCTCATGGGCGGTTGAAGCGCATGTCCGGGCCTTTGCGCGTCGTCATCGACCACCTCTGCACCGGCACCGTGGCGCCGCTGGTGGCCGAGGGCCGGCGTTTTTCCAGCGCCATCGGCAAACGCCCGCGAACCGAGGCGGTGGCTCTGGCGCCGCTGGGCCTGCAGCGCGACGAGCAGGCCGACCCCAGCGTGCACGGCGGCCTGGCCAAGGCGGTCTACGCCTGGCCGGTGCAGCACCACGCCTGGTGGCAGGCGCAGCGGCGCGAACGCGGCGCCAGCCTGTTCGACGAGGCGCTGCCGCCCGGCTTTTTTGGCGAAAACCTGGGCCTGCGCGGCCTGGACGCGCCGCTGGACGAGGCGGCTGTGTACGTGGGCGACGAACTGCACTTTCCCGACGCGGTGCTGCGCGTGACCGAGCCGCGCCAGCCCTGCTTCAAGTTCGCCGCCGTCATGGGCTACGCCGAGGCGGGCAAGGACATGGTGCTGTCGCGCCGCTGCGGGTTTTACCTGGCGGTGGTGCAGGCCGGCACGCTGCAGGCCGGCCAGGTGGGCGAACTGCGCGCCGGCCCGCGGGCCTTCAGCATCGCCGACGCCATCCACGCCAAACGCCTCAAGCACCTGCGCTGAAGCGCCTGGCAGCGGCTCAGGGCTGCTGCGCCGCGCGCGCTTTGTCGGGCGAGCCTTCCAGGCCGGCCAGCAGGGCGCGGCTGTCGCCCGGAATCACCATCTGGAACTTGCTGTCCACCGTGGTGTAGTCGAAATAGCCCATGCGCGCCAGCGGGCGGATCTTGAGCACGTCGACGAAGCCCTCGGGCGTGAGCACCTCGTCGGCGATGTGCACCGCCACCACGCGGCCGAACACCACGTCGGCGGTACCCATGGGCGGCACGCCAGGGAAGCGCAGGGTGTTGAGGTAGACGCACTCGAACTGGATGGGCGAGCCCCCCACCCGCGCCGGTTTCACCTTGCGCGACGGCAGCTTGGCCAGACCGGCGCGCTCGAACTCATCCACGCCGTGCGGCAGCTCCTGGGCGCTGATGTTGACCGCCTCGCGCAGTTCGTAGGTGGCCAGGTTCCAGACGAACTCGCCGGTGTCCTCGGCGTTGCGCACCGAGTCCTTGCGCTGGCCCGAGGTGTCCTGGTTGGCCGAGAACATGACGATGGGCGGGTTGAAGGTGACGTTCTGGAACTGGCTGTAGGGTGCCAGGTTGTGCTGGCCGTCGCGGCTCACGGTGGAAATCCAGCCGATGGGGCGCGGCACCACGCAGGATTTGAAGGGGTCGTGCGGCAGGCCGTGGGGGGTGATACCGGGTTCGTAGTACATGCAAAGTCTCCTCGGGTGGCGGCGCCACCGGGGCCAGAAGGCCGGGCCGGTGGCGCGGGGCTCAGGGTTCAGCGGCTGGTCAAGGGCGCGGCGGCGGGCGACAATGGCGATCTCTGCCGGCCTGGCCCGCGCGCTCGACACCCACTGTACGGCGCGCCGGTCGCGCCGGCTGTCATCCCAGAAGACGACACCGCCCCATGAGGACCTGGACCCCCGACCCCCGTCAGGCCGCTGCCGTCAGCGGCCAGTGGCTGGCCGAGCTGATCGCGCCGCTGGGCCAGCCCGCCTTCGGCCCGGCGGTGCTGGAGCGCCTGCGCGCGCTGGTGCCGGTGGGCTCGTACGCGGTGTACCGGGTGGGAACGGCGCCGGCGATGTACCTCTCGGGCAGCCACGGCGGGCCCGACCGGACGCTGGCCTGCTGGCGCGCCTACCTGCAAGGCCCGCACGCCCAAGACCGCACCCTGGCGGCCGGCGCGCCCCCGGCGGACCGGGCCTGGCTGTGCCACATCACCGCGCCGGAGGTGCCGCTGCCGCACCGCGCGGCGGTGTACGACCCGCACGGCATGGCCGAGCGCCTGTCGGTGGTGCGGCAGCAGGGCGACGCGGTGCTGGCGCTCAACCTGTACCGGCACCGGGAGCAGCCGCACTGGCGTGACGGCCAGATCGGCGACTTCGCCGCGCTGGCGCCAGGGCTGCTGGCGCTGGTGGAAAAACACCTGGCGCTGACCGCGCCGCCTGGGGCGCCATCCCCGGCCTGGGGGCACGACCAGGCAACGGCCGCGACACCCGACTGGCGCGCGCGCCTGCAAAGGCACTGTCCGGCCCTGACGCCGCGCGAGCTGGACGTGTGCGAACGCCTGCTGGCGGGCCTGACGCAGGACGGCATCGCCGCCGACCTGTGCCTGAGCGTGCCCACGGTGAAAACCTACCGCAACCGCGCCTTCGAGCGGCTGGGCATCCACTTCCGCAACGAGTTGTTTGCCCTGGCGATGGCGTTGCCCGCCGCGCGGGGCTGACGTTGGGCGCCGCCGGGGTACAACCCGGCAACGCCCCTCCGGCTCAAGGGGTCAGACGCGTTCCAGCACCAGCGCAATGCCCTGGCCCACGCCGATGCACATGGTGCACAGCGCGTAGCGGCCGCCGGTGTGCTGCAGGCGGTTGATGGCGGTGGTGGCCAGGCGGGCGCCCGAGGCCCCCAACGGATGACCCAGCGCAATCGCGCC
>NZ_JAAQQT010000584.1:0-28874 GCF_011742065.1 Aquabacterium sp. A08 | reverse complement strand
CTACGCCGAATCGTTTGTGCGCGACATGGGTTGCACCCCCCAGGAATGGCTGGGGTGGTTGCCCGAGGCCGTGGGGCCACACCCGTGGACGCTGGGGCCGAGCGAGGCCCGGGTGACGCTGGGGGACGGCGGCCTGCACCTGCGCTGGGCGGTGCTGCCGCCCCGGGTCATCGCCCTGATGCGCATGCCCCGGCTGGAGGTGCGCTTCGACTTTCACGGCCTGACGGCCGAGGCGCGCTTCACCTTCATGAAGCGCTTCGACCTCTACATGCAGCGCGGCGGGGGCTGAGCCCCGCCGGATGACTCAGGGGGCGACCATGGTCAGGCCGTGTTCGCGGAACATGGCCAGCAGCTCGCCCTTGTCGCGCAGGCGCTGCAACGCGGCCTCCAGCGCCAGGGCCAGGGCCTTGTGCTCGCTTTTGACCGCCATGCCGATCGGCCAGCCGTTGTCGGCCAGGCCGGGCAGGCCCAGCTCGGTCAGGCCGTAGGGCGTGCGGTCCACCCGCGCGGCAAACATCGCCGCTTCGGCCTGGGCCCGGGTCACGTAGGCGGCGGTCACCTCGCCCTGGAGCACGGCTTGCGCCGCCTCGGTGCCGCTGGGGTAAATGCGCACTTGGTCGCGCAGCATGCCGCCGCGGTAGCCCATGAGGATGCTGGCCGCACCGCTGCCGCGCTCGGCGCCCAGGGTCTGGTTGTGCAGGTCGTCGCCGCTGCGGATGCCCGACAGCCGGTCGAGCCGGTGGAACACCGTCAGCACCTCGCGCGCGTAGGGGGCGAAGATCAGCGTCTGGCGGTTTTGCGCCATCAGGTACTTGTCCACCGGCACGTGCAGCATCACGTCGGCCGGGCCGTAGCCCAGGTAGTGCCCGCGCCAGACCATGTTGCGCAGGTCGTCGTTCATCTTCTCGCCCGCGTCGAAGGGCAGCAGGCTGAGCTGCAGGTTGAGTTCGCGCGCCAGGCCGCGCGCCAGGCTCACGTCCAGGCCTTGCACGTCGTTGCCGGGGCCGCCGGAGTAGGGGGCGTTGTCCTTGTAAACGGCCACCTTCAGGGTGCCGCTGGCGCGGACCTTGTCCAGGTCCTGCAGTTCGGTGGCGTGGGCCGGCAGCCAGCCGGTGGCCAGGGCCGCGGGCACGGCAGCCAGCAGGCGGCGGCGCGACAGGGCGGTGTGAGGGGGCGCGTCGAACAGGGGGGGGCGGGTCATGCGTGTCTCCTTTGTCGTTGTGGCAATGCGCGGGCGCCTGTGGTGGCGCCCAGGGGCCTGAAGCCCCGGGGGGTCATTCGTTGGTGCGGCGGGTTTCCAGGTAGGTCCGGATGGCCCAGATCGCTTCCTGGCTCAGTGTGCCTTCAAACGGGGGCATGTAGACGCGGCCGTCGCGGGTGCGGCCCCGGCGCACGGTGGCCATGTAGAAGTCGTCCATTTCCTTGAAGCAGGCGTCCTTCTTGGCGGCGTCGGCCAGGTCGGTGCAATCGGCGTCGAACTTGCGCAGGTCCGGCGCGATGCCACCCGAGATCGCCTCCAGCCCGTGGCAGCGGGCGCAGTTCTGGTTGTAGGCCGAGGTGCCGATGCGCAGCGCCTCTTTCTGCGCGGGGCCGCTGCTGTAGGGGTTGCTTTCCAGCCACTTGGGGCCCAGTTGCGGCAGGCTGCTGGTGTCCACGGCTTGGGGCACGACGTCGCCGTGGGCCCACACCCCGCTGGCGGCCAGGGCCAGGGTCAGTGCGGTGGCGGCGCGGCGCAGGGCGGGGCGGAAGGTGCGTGTGGTTTGCATGGTCGGAGGTCTCCTGGTTTGGTATGGCCAGGGACACGGCAATATGCGTGCCACCGCCGCCGACCCCTGGGCACCGGCCGCTTTGCGCCCGGCAGTGTCACGCCGGTGCTCCGGCAGGCAACGCGATGTTGCAATGTGGAACACTTTGGGGCCGCCGGGCACGGTGTCGGTGGGGGTGGGTGTACCAGGCGGGGGCAATTGCGCGAAATCGAGGGTTTTCCTGCACTGGCGAAGTCTTTGCATGGCTTGTTCGCCCACACGAACAAAACGACAATATGACGCATGTAAACGACACCAACGAACCGCCACGTGGCGGGGCCACAGCCCCCGATGGCGGATTCGATGCAGCAGTGGCCGGCGACTGGGGGTGGTTGCCCGGGCCCACAGGAGACGATCACATGCCTTCGACGCAGTCCCAGATGCTGGCCGACCCCGGTCCGGGTGGGGTGGCGTACCTGCCCAGCAACCCGAAACACCAGGCGGTGATAGGCGAAGCCCACCTGCGCAGCCGCGGTTTCGGGCTGGACACGACCGACCGCCCCGACTTCAGCGGACTGCCCAAGACCGCTTTTCACGAGGCGCTGGAGGCCAACCGCTTTTTGTACCAGCACGCCGCGCCGGTGATGGAGACCCTGTACGAGCAGATCGCCAACACCCACAGCATGGTGGCGCTGACCGATAGCAGCGGGCTGATCCTGCATTCGCTGGGCGACAGCGACTTTCTGGAGAAGGCCGCCCAGGTGGCGCTGATGCCGGGGGTGGACTGGTCGGAAAAGAGCAAAGGCACCAACGCAGTGGGCACCGCGCTGGCCGAAGAGCAACCCATCGTCGTCCACGGGCGCGACCACTACCTGTTCGCCAACCAGTTCCTGGCCTGTTCCTGCACGCCCATTTTCGATCCGCACGGCAAGGTGGTGGGGGCGCTGGACGTGACCGGCGACGAGCGCAGCTACCACCACCACACCATGGCGCTGGTGCGCATGTCGGCGCAGATGATCGAGAACCAGATGTTCGGCAACGTGTTCCCCGACGCGGTGCGCATCCATTTCCACTCGCGGCCCGAGTTCCTGGGCACCCTGGTCGAAGGCATCGTGGTGTTCAGCCAGGACGGCCGTTTTCTGTCGGCCAACCGCAGCGCGCAGTTCCAGCTGGGGCATTCGGTCAACAGCCTGCGGGCGCACACCTTTTCCTCGTTGTTCGGCCAAGCGATCTCGCAGTTTTTCGACCGCCTGCGCGGCTCCGCCGGCAAACCGGTGTTGCTGTGCCTGCACAATGGCGTGTCGGTGTGGTGCCAGGCGCGCCTGCGCCAGGTGAACCAGTGGCTGATGCCCGCCATGCCCGCGGTGGCGGCCCCGCCGGTGTCCGAGGTGGAAGAGGTGCGCGGCACCCCGCGGCGCTGGGAAAAGCCTGGCGTGGTCGGGGCGGCGACGTCTGTGCCCTCGACCCCGGTGGGCCGGCTGGCGGCCCGCGCCGGACTGTCGGGCCTGCACTACTTGGACACCGGCGACCCCCAGGTGTCGGCCGTGCTGCGCAAGCTGCAGCTGGTGCAGGGGCGCGACATCCCGATCATGATCCTGGGCGAAACCGGCACTGGCAAAGACATCCTGGCCCAGGCCATCCACAACGACAGCGAACGCGCGGAGCGGCCGTTCGTGTCGGTGAACTGCGCCTCGATCCCGGAAACCCTGATCGAGTCGGAGCTGTTCGGCTACGAGGAGGGCGCCTTCACCGGCGCCCGGCGCAAGGGCTCGCTGGGCAAGATCCAGCAGGCCAACGGCGGCACGCTGTTCCTCGACGAAATCGGCGACATGCCGACCCAGTTGCAGGCGCGGCTGCTGCGCGTGCTGCAGGAGCGCCGCGTCAACCCGCTCGGCTCCAACAAGGAGTACGAGGTCGACCTGACCATCATCTGCGCCACGAACCGCAACCTCAAAGAACTGATCGCACGCGGCCAGTTCCGCGAAGACCTGTACTACCGCCTCAACGGCCTGGTGGTGCGGCTGCCGGCGCTGCGCAACCGCACCGATTTCGAGGTGGTGGCGCGCAAGATCCTGGCCAGCCTGTGCGAACGGGGCAACCAGATCGACATTGCGCCCGAGGTGATGGCGCTGTTCAAGCGCTACCCCTGGCCCGGCAATTTCCGCCAGTTGCACAACCTGATGCGCACCGCGGTGGCCATGGTGGGCTGCGAGGGGCGGATCGAGGTGTCGCACCTGCCCGACGATTTTCTGGACGAGGTGATGGACGAGGCGTTGGCACCGGCTGCGGCCGGTGTGGCCGTGGCCGAGGTGCCGTCCCTGGTCGCCCAGGCGATGCCGCCGACCATGGCCACGGGCCTGCCCCCGTTCCCGAGCGTCCCGATGGTTGGCCAGCCGGCGCCCCCCCTGGCGGCAGCTCCGGCCCGGCCCGACGCCCACAAGCTGGAAGACATGACCCTGCAGGCCATGGCCGATGCCCTGCGCCGTTGCCGTGGCAACGTGTCGGCGGCGGCCAAGGCGCTGGGTGTGTCGCGCAACACCATCTACCGCAAGAAAGACCTGCTACCGCCCGACGTCTGGGCCTGAACAGCGGGGCCGGCGGCCTTCGATCCACCACGGCTCCAGTTCGCGCCAGGCCCGCTGTGCGTTGAAGCCCTGACGCTCGGCGTAGCCCACCCAGTGGGCGTAGGCGGGCAGGGCCAAGGCTTCGGCGTCGCTGGCCGAGGCACCACTGTCCATGGCCGACCAGACCGCCCGCGTCAGGTCGCACAGGTACTGGCGGGTGCGGTGCAGCGCCAGTGCGCCGCCCACCTGCTGGCCCACCACCACCCGGGGGCGTAACGCGGCCAGCCCGTCCAGCGCGGCCAGCCAGCCTTGGACCGTGCCCTGGGCCAGTTCCGGCAGGCGTTCCGGGTACACCAGCCCCGCGGCCAGCAGCACGCGGGTGTCGGGCTGCCACAGCACCAGGTCGCTCTGGGTGTGGGCGTTGCGCCATTCCAGGGTGTGCCACACGCGGTCGGTCAGCCGCAGGGTGTGTGGCGCCACCAGCGGCTGGGTGGGCAGCACGATGCGGGTGCCGGCCAGCGCCTCGGGCCCGGCGGTGTGCGTCAGGTGTGCCAGGCAGTCGGGGCAGCGCTGGGCCATGGTGGCGCGGGTCGTGTCGGTGGCCAGCAGGGCCGCGGCCGCGAACGCGCTGCTGCCCAGCACGTTTTCGGCGTGGCCGTGGCTGTGGATGACCCGCGCCACCGGCGCGCCCAACTGACAGCGCACCGCCCGGTCCAAGGCCAGCCCGTGGCGGTGGCTGGGACCGGGGTCCAGCACCGTCACCGGCGCCTCTGACGGCCGCGTGGGGTGGGCCAGCACCACGTTGCTGACCACATGTCCCCCGTTCGAGGGGGCCACCTCGGCCACCTGGCCTTCCCACACCCATACCCCCGGGGCCACGGGCCGCAGCGGCGGCGCATGGGCACAGTCGTTCGGTGGTGTGGGTGATGTGGCCTGGGCCAGGCCGGTCATCGCCCAGGCCAGCCAGCCAGCGAACCAGGCTGCGTTCACGGCACGCCAGCCGGTGCGGTGGTGGGGCGTCATGCCACCGCCGGCGTGGGCCGGCTCACACAGTTGCGCAGGGCGCGGGCGTTGTCCGGGTCGGTGCCCAGGTGGCCCGCGTGGGTCGGGTGCAGCCGTGCCACGCCGGGGCGCAGCCGGTTCTGCCACTGCCAGGCGTCCAGGCTGGTCTGGGGCGCGCACACCGTGTCGCAGCGGCCGTGCACCCAGTCGCAGGGGATGCCGGCGCGGGCGATGCGGGCCACCTGCGCCGACCAGGACCCGGCGCGCCAGCCGCCACCCCGTGCCAGCACGTGCGCCTGTACCCGGAATTTTTGCCAGGCGGCCTGCAAGACGCGGGGCGGCAAGGGCAGGCCACTGGCCCGGCGGGCCGCGCGCTGCAAGCCGCGGCGGTGTGCCTGCAGCGCCACCCGCAATGGCCCGGCCGGCGCGTGGCGCTGCGCCCGCCGCACGCCGTGCCAGGCGGCCGCCAGTTCCAGCCGGTGCCAGTGTGTCAGGGCGCGTTGTTGTGTCACACCCAGTGTTCCAGCCTGGAGCAGTTGTGACAGCCGGTGCAACACCGGCCGGCTGCCCCACTGGCCGCGCGGCCCCCACTGCGGGGACCCGAAGCGCAGGAACAGGCGCTGCACCGTGCGCGGGCGGGCGTCGAACGCGCCCCGCAGCACCAGCCGCTCCACCGCGTCGGGGTGCTGCGCGGCGTAGTGCACCGCCAGTGTCGCGCCCCACGACCCCCCCAGCACGCGCCAGCGCTCCACCCGCAGGTGCCGGCGCAGGGTTTCCAGGTCACGCACCAGGGCGTCCAGCGTGTGGCCGCGGGTGTCGCCGCGCGGGGTCGAGCGGCCGCTGCCGCGCTGGTCGGGCACCACCACCCGCTGGCGCGACAGGTCGAACGGCTGCCACAAACCCGGGTTGCCGCCGCTGCCCGGGCCGCCGTGCAGCACCAGCCAGGGCGCGGCGTCGGGCCGCCCCAGCACGCGGTAGGCCATGCGGCGCCCCGCGCCCAGGGGCAGGTGCCAGAGGTCCGGGGGTCTAGGGTAAATCCGGGGGGGTGGGGTCACACGTTGTGGCATTTATATTGCATGATGGAACGCAAGCTGGTGCCGGTTGTGTGCCAGCTTACCACCCCAACCACACAGGAGATACCCCATGCAATGGACCGCCCCGAGCTTCACCGACCTGCGTTTCGGTTTCGAAATCACGATGTACATCGCCAACCGCTGAGGGCCTGAGGTCCGCGCCCGCGCGGACCCGGTTCCGGTCAGGCGCATGCGGCGTTGAGCCGGGTGCGCCTGTTTTTTTCGAGGGTGTGATCCATGCGTTTGAAGGTTCTGGGCTCGTCGGCCGGCGGGGGCTTCCCCCAGTGGAACTGCAATTGTCCCAACTGTGCGGGCCTGCGCGCCGGCACCATCCAGGCCCGGGCGCGTACCCAGTCGTCGGTGGCGGTCAGCGTCAACGGGGTGGACTGGCTGCTGGTCAACGCCTCGCCCGAGGTGCTGCAGCAAGTCCGCGAACACCCCGAGCTGCAGCCCGCGCGCCAGGTGCGCGACAGCGGCATCGCCGCCGTGCTGCTGATCGACGCGCAGATCGACCACACCACCGGTTTGCTGATGCTGCGTGAACGCGGCACCCCGCTGCCCCTGTACGCCACGCCCGAGGTGCTGAGCGATTTGGGCGACGGCTTCCCGCTGACCCGCATGCTGTCCTTTTACTGCGGCCTGGACACCCGGCCCATCGCCCTCAACGGCACCCCGTTGGACCTGCCTTTCCTGGGTGGGGTGGACGTGCTGCCCGTGCCCCTGACCAGCCAGCCGCCGCCGTACTCGCCCTTCCGCGGCAAACCGCGCGTGGGCGACAACATCGGCCTGCTGTTCGTCAACCGCAGCAACGGCCGGCGCCTGTTCTACGCCCCCGGCCTGGGCCAGATCGAGCCCCAGGTGCAGGCCGCCATGGCCAGTGCCGACGTGGTGCTGGTGGACGGCACCTTCTGGACCGAGGACGAGATGATCCGCCTGGGCCTGTCGAAAAAGCCCGCCGCCGTCATGGGCCACCTGCCGCAGAGCGGCCCCGGCGGCATGATCGAGGTGCTCGACGCCCTGCCGGCCAGCACCCGCAAGGTGCTGATCCACATCAACAACACCAACCCCATCCTGCGCGAAGACTCGGCCGAGCGCGCCGAGCTGTCGGCGCACGGCATTGAAGTGGCGTTCGACGGCCTGGAGATCACCCTGTGAGCACCGCCCTGACCCCCTCCCTGCGCGTGCCCAGCGCCGCCGACCTGCAAGCCCCGGCCTGGGACCGCGCCGAGTTCGAACGCCAGTTGCGCGCCAAAGGCGCCGGTTACCACATCCACCACCCCTTCAACGTGCGCCTGAACGGCGGCCAGTGCAGCCCCGACGAAATCCGCGCCTGGGTGGCCAACCGCTTTTATTACCAGATCTGCATCCCGCGCAAAGACGCCGCCATCCTGGCCAACATGCCCGACCGCGAGCACCGCCGGAAATGGATCGAGCGCATCCTGGACCACGACGGTTACGGCGACTATGAAGGCTCGGCCGCCGGTGGCATCGAGGCCTGGACCCGCCTGGGCGAGGCCGTGGGCATCCCGCGCGAGGAACTGTGGTCGCTGCAGCGCGTGGCCCCCGGCGTGCGCTTCGCCTGTGACGCCTATGTGCACTTCGCCGCGGATTCGCCCTGGCAGGAGGCGGTGTGTTCCTCGCTGACCGAGATGTTCGCGCCGCAGATCCACAAAGACCGGCTGGCCACCTGGCCCGGCCACTACCCGTGGATCGACGCCGACGGCCTGCAGTACTTCCGCAGCCGCATCCCGCTGGCCAGCCGCGACGTGGAGCACGGCCTGCAGGTCACGCTGGACCATTTCACCACCCGCGCCGCGCAGCAGCGTGCGCTGGACATTCTGCAATTCAAGCTCGACGTGCTCTGGAGCATGCTTGACGCCATCGAAAAGGCCTGCCAGCCATGAGCGACGCGACCCCCTCCGCGCCCGCCAGCGCCGCTGCGGCCGTGCCCAGCGCCGTGCCGGATCACCCGAAACTCTCGCGCCTGTTCCGGCTGCAGTACGAAACCGCGCAAGAAGCCTGGGTGCTGCTCTACCCCGAGGGCATGGTGCAGCTCAACGCCAGCGCCGCCGAAATCCTGCGCCGCTGCGACGGGCAGCGCCACTTCGACGACATCGTGGCCGAACTGCAGGCCTTGTTCAACGTGCAGGGCATCCGCGAGCAGGTCGCGGCCCTGGTGCAGGAGGGGCAGCGCCGTGGCTGGATCGACTGACACTGCCCCCGCCGCGCCGCCCCCGGCCGGCCCGCCCCTGTGGCTGTTGGCCGAGTTGACCTACAAGTGCCCGCTGCACTGCGTGTTCTGCTACAACCCCACCGACTACCCGCGCTACGACCGCGAACTGACCACCGCCGAGTGGGTGGACGTGCTGCGCCAGGCCCGCGCCATGGGCGCGGCGCAACTGGGCTTTTCGGGCGGCGAGCCGCTGGTGCGCGACGACCTGGAAGAACTGGTGGCCGAGGCCCACCGCCTGGGCTTCTACACCAACCTCATCACCTCCGGTGTCGGCCTCAACGACAGCCGCGCCCGCCGCCTGAAGGAGGCCGGGCTGGACCACATCCAGCTCTCCTTCCAGGACTCCACCCGCGAACTCAACGACTTCCTGAGCCACACCAAGACCTTCGAGCTCAAGAAGAAGGTGGCCGCACTCATCAAGGCCTACGACTGGCCCATGGTGATGAACTGCGTGCTGCACCGGCACAACCTGCCGCACGTCGGCAAGATCATCGACATGGCGCTGGACCTGGGCGCCGAGTACCTGGAACTGGCCAACACCCAGTACTACGGCTGGGCGCTGCAGAACCGCCAGCACCTGCTGCCCACGCGCGAACAACTGGTCGAGGCCGAGGCGGTGGTCAACCGCTACCGTGCGGAGATCGGCAACCGTTGCCGGGTGCTGTTCGTGGTGCCCGACTACTTCGAGGAGCGCCCCAAGGCCTGCATGAACGGCTGGGGCAAGGTGTTCCTGTCCATCGCGCCCGACGGCACCGCCATGCCCTGCCACAACGCCGGCAACCTGCCCGGGCTGCAACTGCCCAACGTGCGCGACCTGCCCCTGCACGACATCTGGCACGGCAGCGGCGCCTTCAACCGCTTCCGCGGCTACGACTGGATGCAAGAGCCCTGCCGCAGCTGCGACGAGAAAGAAAAGGATTTTGGTGGCTGCCGCTGCCAGGCCTACCTGCTGGCCGGCGACGCGGCCGCGGCCGACCCGGTGTGCGGCAAGTCGCCGGACCACGAGAAAGTGGTGCGGATCGTGCGCAACGCCTCGGCCGTGCCCACGCAGCCGATTGTGTTCCGCAACGACACCGAGGCGCGCGCCCTGTCGCAGGCCGGGGCCGTGCCCGGTGGCTGCGGCGCCAGGGGCTGACGGCATGGGTCGCGTCAGCCAGGTCCACCATGCCATGTTCGGCGCCTCCCTGGTGCGGCGCCTGCCGTGGTTCCAGCGCCCGGCGCTGGCGCTGGAGCAAGGCCCGCAAGGGCTGTTTTTGCTGTGGGCGGCGCACGCCGGCCTGTTGCTGGCCGGTGCCTGGCTGTTGTACCAACGCGGCGTGTGGGCCATGCTGCTGCAGGCCGACCCGACTGGCCTGACCCTGGTGATCGTGCTGCTGTTTGCCGCCTGCACCGGCTGGGTGGGCGTGCGCGCCTGGCACCTGGGGCGCCAGCGCGAGGCCTTGCTGGCCTGGCCGGCGCCTTGGCCGGCCGCGGGTGACACTGCCGTGGATGCCGCTGCCCTGTGCCCTGCGGATGGGGTGGCCGGCCGGGTGGGGCAGACCGGTGCCCCGATCGACCGGCGCTGGGCCCATGCCTACCTGGAGGCGGTGCGCCAGCGCGGCACCGACGTGGGCGTGGCGCGCGATCTGCTCACCGAAGCCAGCCACGGCCCGCACGAGATGGCCTGGTGGTTCAACGGCATCCAGCTCAAGCTGGGCTTGCTGGGCAAGGTGATCGGGTTTTCGGTGCTGGCGCTGGAGTTGGGGCAGATGCAGAGCTTCGACCCGAGCCAGTCGGCGCAGCTGCTCAAGAGCCTGACCGGTGGCCTGGGCATTGCCCTGCTGACCACCATGACCGGCCTGGCCGGCAACATCCTGCTGGGGTTGCAACTGATGCGCCTGGACCGCCACGCCGACGCTTTGGTGGCCGACATCCTGGCCCTGGGCGAACGCCAGCGCGGAGGCTGAGGCATGGCGATCGGCAGACCGGCCCGCGACACCGAGGCCGACCCGTTCTACGACATGCTGTTCAACATCCTGATCGCGTTCGTGTTCTGTTTCGTGATCGCGATGCTGGCCTTCAACCCCCAAGCGCGCAAAAAAGGCGACATCCCGGCCAAGGCCGAGTTCATCATCACCGTGTCCTGGCCCGACAACAACCCCAACGACGTGGACACCTGGGTGCGCGACCCGCAGGGCAACGTGCTGTGGTTCCGCCAGCGCGACGCCGGCCTGATGCACCTGGACCGCGACGACCGCGGCGCCAAGAACAACACCGTCATCGTCAACGGGCGCGAAATCACCAACCCCATCCGCCAGGAGATCGCCACCCTGCGCGGCTTGATGCCGGGCGAGTACGTGGTCAACGCCCACTACTACGACAGCCGCGACCAGCAGCCGGTGGACGTGTCGGTGGCGGTGGTCAAGGTCAACCCGCAGGCCGACATCCTCTACACCGGCCAGACGCGCATCGGCGCCAAAGGCCAGGAGCGCACGCTGGTACGCTTCACCCTGAACGAGGCCGGGGGCGTCGAAGGCCTGAGCACCGAACCCTACACCCTGGTCGACACCGTGGGCCTGAAATGACAAGGACGCACCGATGATCCCCGCCGTTTCCTCGCAACTGCTCATCCTGGGCGTGTTGTACGCCCTGTTGGCGTTTCTGTTGCTCGTGCTCTGTCTGGCCACGCGCTGGCCGGTCTGGGTCAAGCTGGCGGGCATTGCGCTGGTCAGCGGCTTCTATGTGCTGGCGCAGCAGACCTTCACCGGCGTGTCGGGCTGGCCCAGCGTGGACCGCTTGCCCCCCAAGTTCGTGTTCCTGTCCGCGGTGTTCGACGAGCCGGTGCCCGCCAGGGGCCACGACGGCGCCATCTTCCTGTGGGTGCACCCGGTGGAGGGCGGCAAGCTGGTCGAGATGCCGCGCGCCTACCGCTTGGCCTACCAGAAGGACCTGCGCGGTATTTTGGAGGACGGGCTGAAAAAGGCCCGCGACGGCAACGCGCAAATGGGCACCACCACGCCGCGGCGCGGCCCGTCCGGGTCCACCTGGCTGCGCCCGGCGGGCAACCAGGACCTGGAGATCCGCCTCAGCGACGTGCCCCGCGCCCAACTGCCGGAGAAGTGAGCCATGCGTACCTTCCACCCTGCAACGCCTGCCGTTCGCGGTTCTGGCCCCTTCGCCCCTGACAGGCGGGCGCCAGGGCGCGTCGCGGCGCTGCTGGCCGTTGGCGCCGGCCTGGGCCTGTCGGCGTGCGGGCCGACCCCGGGCGACGGCTGGTTCCCGCTGGACGCCGGCCACCACCAGACCTATCAGGTGCGTTACGAGGTGGACGGCGTGGTCCGCGACGAGGTCTGGACCCAGACCGTGCGCGGCACCGCCACCTGGGACGACGCCCCGGTGGCGGTGCGCCACCATTCGGCCGGGGTGGAGTTTTACCTGAAAGCCAGCGACGCCGGCGTGCAGCGCGTGGCGGTGCGCGCCGAGGTCGACGACCAGCCCCAGGCCGACGACCCGCCGCGCTGGGTGCTCAAGGCCCCCTACGCGGTGGGCACCGAATGGAGCAGCCCCACCGTGCCCTACCTGCTGGAGCGCCGCAACGAATACCCGCGCGAACTGCGCCACACCCACCGGCTGAACATGCAATGGCGCATCGCGGCGGTGGACGATGCGGTGGACACCCCGGCGGGGCGTTTCCAGCCCTGTCTGCGGGTGGAAGGGGTGGGGCAGCTCAACCTCTACACCGACCCGGTCAACGGGTTCAGCGATGTGCCCCTCACCGGGCGCGAGTGGTACTGCCGTGGGGTGGGGCTGGTGAAGTGGGAGCGGCGCGAGGTGGTGCCGGCCGGCTTCTTCATCGGGGGCGTGGTCAGCGCGGAACTGCTGCGCTGACCCACCGGGCACCGGCCTGCCCCAGGCCGGGTGCCATGGGGTCTGGGTTCAGTCCTTGAAGGTCAGCACCCAGCCGCCCAGCAGCTTCAGGTCGGCCGGGCTCAGGCTGCCGTGCGGCGGCATGGGCACACGGCCCCATTTGCCGCGCGAGCCGTTTTGCACCGACTGCGCCAGGGTGGCGGCGGCGTCGGCCTCGCCGGCGTACTTGTTGGCAATGGATTTGAACGAGGGCCCGACGATTTTTTCGTCCGGGGCGTGGCAGGAATAGCAGCCGCTGGCCTTGGCCAGTTCGGTGGCCTTGTTCAGGTCGAGGCTGGCGTGGGCAGGGGCGAGGGCGGCGCTCAAGGCCAGGGCCGCGGCGGCGGTCAACAAGGTGTTCATCGGGACAACTCGAAATTCGGAAACAAAAAAGGCACCGCAGACCAAACCACAGCAGTCTGCGGTGCCGTCAAGGTCCGTGCCGGACGTCGCACCCCGGCACGGAGACGTTCACATCACTTCATCAGCTTGAAGGTCCACACGGAGCCGCCTTGCTCCAGGAAGTTGACCTTCTTGGCGACCTCACCGCCCCACAGCGGCACCGCGCCACCCCAACCGGAGACGACGGTGATGTACTGCTCGCCGTCCTGTTTCCAGGTCACAGGCGGGGCCACCACGCCGGAGCCGGTCTGGAACTGCCACACGATCTTGCCGGTCTTGGCGTCGGCGGCCTTCAGGTAGCCTTCCGGGGTGCCCCAGAAGACCAGGTCGCCGCCGGTGGTCAGCACGCCGCCCCACAGCGGGGCTTCGTTCTTGACTTCCCATTCGATCTTGCCGGTCTTGGGGTTGACCGCGCGCAGCGAGCCGATGTAGTCGTCGTACAGCGGCTTGATGGTGAAGCCGGCGCCCAGGAAGGCCGCGCCCTTCTTGTAGGTGATGGGCTCGTTCCAGATCTCCATGCCCCACTCGTTGGTGGGCACGTAGAACAGGCCGGTCTTGGGGCTGTAGGCCATGGGCATCTGGTTCTTGCCGCCCAGGAAGCCCGGGGCCGAGAACACGGCCTTGCCCTTGGAGCCGTCGCCGCCGGCGGCGGTCGGGTCGCCCGGGCGGTTGTCCGGGTCGAAGTTGGGGCGGCCGGTCTTCAGGTCGATGCCGGTGGCCCAGGTCGTCTTGGTGACGAAGGGGAAGGCGTTGACCAGTTTGCCGGTGGCCGCGTCGTTGACGTAGAAGAAGCCGTTGCGGTCGGCCTTGCCGCCGACGCGCTTGCCGTCCATGTCAAAGGTCACGAACTCGTTGACCCCGTCGTAGTCCCAGCCGTCGTTGGGGGTGTTCTGGTAGTGCCACTTGATCTGGCCGGACTTCACGTCGATGGCGACGGTGGAGGCCGAGTACAGGTTGTCGCCCTTGCGCACGTGGCTGTTCCAGGGGCCCGGGTTGCCGGTGCCGAAGTAGGCCAGGCCGGTTTTCGGGTCGTAGGTGCCGCCCAGCCAGGTGGCCGCGCCGCCGGTTTTCCAGGTGTCGCCCGGCCAGGTGGCGTTGGTGGTGCCGGTGATGCCGTTTTCCTTGCCGTCCTTGTAGCCCATGTGGCCTTCGACCACCGGGCGGGTCCAGACCATCTTGCCGGTTTGCGGATCGCGCGCTTCCACGCGGCCGATCACGCCGAACTCGCCGCCGGACACGCCGGTCAGCAGCAGGCCTTCGGCGATCAGCGGGGCCGCGGTGTAGCTGTAGCCGGCGGCGTAGTCGTCGATTTTTTCGCGCCAGGCCACGCGGCCGGTCTTGCGGTTCAGGGCCACCAGCTGGGCGTCCAGGGTGCCGAAGATCACCAGGTCGCCGTGGATGGCGGCGCCGCGGTTGATCACGTCGCAGCAGGGCATGATGCCCTCGGGCAGGCGGTGCTCGTACTTCCACAGCTTCTTGCCGGTCTTGGTGTCGACCGCGTAGATGCGCGAGTAGGAGGCGGTGACGTACATCACCCCATCGTGGATGATGGGCTGCGACTGCTGGCCGCGCTGCTTTTCACCACCGAAGGACATGGACCACACCGGCACCAGGCGGTTGATGGTCTTGGCGTTGATGTCGGCCAGGGGCGAGAAGCGCTGACCCTGCGTGCCCAAACCCCAGCTCAACACGTTGTCGGTGGTGGTGGCGTCTTTGGCGATCATGTCGTTGGTGACCTGGGCGCCGACCTGGGCGGCCGCGGCCATCACCAGAATGCTCAAAAGTTTTCTTTTCACGTTCAGTCTCCTGCTGTCTGTGGATGGGCATGGATGTCGATTGACCGTTGGGCCGGGGCGCCCTCTGCGCCACTGCCACGTGTCGGGCACCATGGGGCAAATTGCGTGCCAAGCCCGGGCCTAGGGCTTACCCGGGGTTTTGGCGCGCCGCCGCGGCCCCGTCACCCCGGCGGTGGTGACAGTGTTGCAACGCCCCCCGCGCGGGTTGTCACAGGGTGTTCCACTTTGGATCAACGCCCTGTGACACCCGGGGCCGGCTGGCCGCGCAAGGCGGCCAGTTCGTGCTGGGGGTAGAGGTGGGTGACCGAGCGCACGTACTCCGCCGGCAACGCGGCCCAGCCGGCAAAACGCGGGGGAATCGGCAAGGCCAGCACCTCGCCCAGGTCCAGGCCGGCGCGGGCGCTGTCGCTCAGGGTGTGTGCCAGCCACTGCAGCCAGTCCCGGGTCTGTTCCAGGCCGCGCAGGTCGGTGTGCACCGGGCCGTGGCTGGGCACCATCACCCGCAGCGGCAGGGCGCTGGCGCGCTGGCGCAGGCGTTCCAGGCTGGCCTGCCAGTCGACCAGGCGGGCGTGTGGCGTGGTCGGCACCCGGTCGGCAAACACCAGCCCGCCGGCAAACACCACCCCGGTGCTGTGGTCGATCAGTACCAGGTCGTCGTCGGTGTGGCCGCTCAGGCGCAGCAGTTCCAGCCGGTGGCCGCCCCACTCGAACACGCCCGGCTGCAGCGCCTGCCGCGCCGGGGTGGACTCGGTGCCTTTCATCCAGTCGCCGCAGAGGCGGAACAGGTTGTCCTCGTAGGCCTGGCCTTCGGCCCGCATGCCGCGGATGCTGCCGGGCAGGGCTTCGGTCGGCACGTCGCCGTAGGCCTGGTTGCCAAAAAAATAGTCGGGGTGCAGGTTGAGGTTGAGCACCCGCACCACCGGCAGCGGCGTGACGCGGGCGATCGCCTGGCGCTGCTGTTCGCCGTACAGCCGCCCCGGCCCGGTGTTGACCACGATCACCCCGGCCGGCGTGGCGATGAAGCCGGTGTTGATGATGTTGCAGCCGTTGGCGCGGCCGAAGTCGGCGACCGCGCCTTCGATGACCCAGGTGTTGGGGGCGATGGCGCGCGGGCGCAGGCCGTGGTCGAGCCGGGTGGCGTCGGGCTGGGCCACAGTGGCCGTGGCCGCTGCGAGGGGCGGGGTGGGTGCCGGCGCCTGCGCCCAGGCCAGCCCGGCGGTGCAGGCCCAGGCCAGCCCGGCGGCCCAGCCGGTCGGGCGCCAGCCCGTGGCGCGGTGCGGCAGCGGTACTGTGCGGCCTGCGGGGCCGTGTGCGGTGGCCCTCATGCCGTCACCTCGTGGTGGATGCGGTTGCCGTTGTTGTCGCGCCCCTGCAGCACCAGCGTGCCGGGGGGCGTCTGTGCCAGCTCGAAGGTGATGAGCGGGTTTTCCGACACCGGTTCGTGCAGCTCCAGCCGCCACCAGACCTGGTCGGCGCTGTCGCGCAGCACCAGTTCCTCGATGTGGAAGGCTGGGATGCCGGCCACCAGGCCGGTGTCCATCGGGTGCATCACCCGCAGGCGCAGGCGGGTGCCCTGGCCGTCCAGGACATTGCGGAAAAAACGCGCCTGCACCTGGTTCAGGGTCTGGCTCCAGCTGCCGTCGGCGCGGGTGGCGCCGGGCACGGTGCAGCCGCCGCCGGCCGCGTTCACCCAGGTCTGGCCCACGTGCCACTGGCCGTCGCGGGTGCGCACCAGGGCGCGCAGGGGCGAACCCTGCTCCAGCCGGAAGCGAAAGGCCAGCACCGGCAGGGCCCGGTGCGGCTCGAAGGTCAGCACCTGCTGCACCGGGTTGCGGTCGGCCACCACCACGATGCGGTCGATGGCTGCGCCGCTGCGGGCCAGCGCGCGCGCGTCCAGCAGCACCGGCACGTTCATTGCGTCTTCGGCAAACGGCGGGCCCTTGATCTGCACCAGTGGGCTGAAGCGGGCCGGTTCGTCGCCCATGAACTTGCGTTTCACCACCGGCCACTGCATGGAGCCGAGCGGGTCGCCGCCGGTGTGGTCGGTCTGGGCCTGGGCCGGCGCGGTCCAGCCCAGGCCGCCGGCACCCACGGCGCCCAGGCGCCAGGCGGTGTCGCGCAGCCAGCGGCGGCGGTCGGGGCCGTGGGGGGGTGGGGTGGGGGGCATCGTCGTCTCCTGTGCTTATTTGTGTTTCAGATGCTTGAGGGGGCGGGGCCGGCCCGCCCCGGCTTCAGGGGGCGCCGCGCTGGCGGATCCAGCCGCGTTGCGGGTCGTAGCCGCGCAGGGCCAGTGCGAAACACACCAGCGTGCCGCCCAGCAGCACCGCCAGACCCGGCCCGTTCCATTGCCCTTCCAGGGCAAAGCGCATGGCCTCCACCGCGTGGGTGAAGGGGTTGTAGCGGGCCAGGGTGTGCAGCCACAGCGCGCCGGCCTCCTCCAGCTTCCACAGCGGGTACAGCGCCGGGCTGATGAAGAACATCGGGAAAATGACGAAGTTCATCGTGCCGGCGAAGTTTTCTAGCTGGCGCACGTACACCGACAGCATCAGACCGAGCGAGGCCAGCAGCACGGCGGCGCCCACCATCACCGGCAGCGCGGCCAGCAGGTGCAGCGGCGGGAAGGTGACGCCGAAGGCCCAGGCGATGCCCAGGAACACCACCATCTGCACCAGCGACAGCGTGGTGCCCGCCAGCAGCTTGAAGCCCAGCAGCCAGCCGCGCGCCAGTGGCGCCGTCAGCAGCAGCCGCATGATGCCCATTTCCCGGTCGTACACCAGCGACAGCGAGCTTTGCATGCCGTTGAACAGCGCGATCATGCCCAGCAGGCCGGGCACCATGTAGACCTTGTATTCGATGTAGGTCTCGTACGGCGGGATGATGGCCACGCCGAACACGTTGTGGAATCCAGCCGCGAACACCACGAACCACAGCAGCGGCCGCACCAGGGCCGAGGCCAGCCGCGCCGGCTGGCGCAGGAATTTGTGCAGCTCGCGGCCCACCACCGCGCGCAGGGCGCGCAGCAGGTGGACCGCCAGCGGCGGGGCCGGGGGCGCCGCGCCTGGCGTCGGGCTCAGGGACGGGCTTTGCACGCGGTTTCCTTCTGGTCCACGCCCAGGGTGTCCAGCACCTCGGTGGGGTGCAGCACGCCGTCCAGCGGCGCGGTGCCGACCACGCCGTCCACGTGGCTCAGGAACAGGGGCTGGCGCAACTGGCCGTCCCAGGCGCGGAACGACAGGCGCGGGCCCTTGGCGCCGTCCACGAACACCTGGCCGGCGCGCAGCTGGCGGGCCTGTTCGGCCAGGGGGGCTTTGGCGTGCTCGCTCAGCAGCGCGGCCACCGCCTTCACGGCCACCCAGGCGGCCCAGTCCTGGCCGGTCATGGGCCGCGCGGCGCTGCGCTGGAAGCGGCGGTTCACCTGCGGGCCGCCGTTGCGCTCCCATTGCGGGTGCCAGGCCAGCGGCACCAGGCCGTTGGCACCGACCACCGGGCGCGGCTGCTGGGTCGCGTAGGGCAGGGTGCGGGCGAATTCGCCGTCGGCGTCCATCACCGCCACCACGTCGTGGCCGCGGTCGTTGGTCAGCAGGCGCGGGTTGGCCAGGTCCCGCTCGCGCGGATCGCCCGAGAGCTTGAACGGTTTGGTCGCCGTCACCTTGACGCCGTAGCGCTTGGCCGCGCGCTGCCACGACTGGCCCATGGCCACGTCGTCCGGGTCCGGGCCCTGCAGCACCAGGGCGTTGCGCCAGTTGCGCGCGGCCAGGTACTGGGCCAGCGCGTCTTGCAGCATGTGCTGGCTGGGGTAGGTGTGGAACAGGGTGGCCCCACACTGCGCCCCGCGCAGACCGTCGGCACTGGCGCTGGCGTTGAACAGCAGGGCGGCCCCGCCGGCGGCCTTGGCCGCCTGCACGGTCTGGGCTTCGGGCAGGTCCAACACCCAGTAGGCCACCATGTCGGCCTTGAGCTGCTGCAGCACCCGGGGCAGGTCGTCGGCGTTGCGGGCGGTGGCCTCGCGCACCTTCAGCTGCAGGTCGGCGGCGCGCAGGCCCACCTCGGCGTCGCTGGCGCCCAACTGGGCGGCGGCCAGCAGCGTGCCGCCGGGGTGGCCGGGGTAGCGGCGCTCCAGCCGGCGCGGCAGGTGGCGGGGGTCGTCGTCGAGCGACACCACCGCCACCGTGTGGGTGCTCACCGCCAGAGCGGGCGCGACGGCACCGGCCAGCAGCGCCGCCCCCACGCCCCAGGCGCCCCAATGCAAGCGGCGGGGCGTGCGCGTCATTTCAGCACCAGCGGGGTGTGCGGCACGCGGCCGGCGGCCACGGTGCGCACGGCCTTGGCCTGTTGCGTGTCCACCAGGGTCATGTCGTCCGACAGGCCGTTGGTCACGTACAGGGTGCGTTCGTCCGGGCTCAGGCCCAGGCCCCAGGCGCGCTTGCCGGCCAGCACGGTGCGCCGCACCTGCTTGGTCGCCACGTCCACCTCGGCCACGTGGTTGGCCTTGCCCAGGCTGACCCAGGCGGTCTTGCCATCGCGCGTCATCACCACGCCCACCGGGGTGATGTCGGGCTGGCGCAGGCCCTGGATGTTGAAGGCCACCGTGGCCTTGACCTGGTGGGTGGCGGTGTCGAGCACGCTGACGTTGGCGCTGAGTTCGTTCGTCACCCACAGCTCCTTGCCGTCGGGCGACAGGGCGAAGCGGCGTGGCCGGTTGCCGACCTTGATGTCCTTGACCACCTTCTTGCCCGTCAGGTCCACCAGGTGGACCAGGTTGGCCTCTTCGGACGTGACGTAGGCGAACTTGCCGTCCTTGGTGACCAGAATGCCCTCCGGTTCGCCGCCGGTTTTCACCTGGAACAGCGGCTTTTTGCTGGCCAGGTCGTAGGCGGCCATCACGTTTTCGTCCTCAATGGACACGTAGGCCACCTTGCCGTCCGGGCTCAGGTCGAAAATTTCGGGGCTGTCGCCCAGCGGCACGGTGTCCACCATTTTGCCGCTGGCCAGGTCCACCACCCCCAGCTGGTTGCTGTCGCCGCAGCACACGTACAGCTTGGTCTGGTCGCGGCTGGCCATCAGGTGGCGCGGGCGCTGGCACACGTCGATGGTGCCGGTCTGTTTGCCGGCGGCATCGAACACGACGATTTTGTTGTCTTTTTCGCTGGACACGTACACCGACTGCGCTTGTGCCGTGGACCAGCCGGCGCCCAGCAGGGCGGCCAGGGCCAGGCCCAACGCGGTGGCGCGCAGGGCACGCGGGCGGGCAGGGGTGCGGGGGGGTGTCAAAGTCATTCGTGGTCTCCTGTGTTCTGGCATCGCCGTGTGCGAGTGTCACACGGTGCAGAGTTTCTAGCAATTTCAGTGCCTGAAAAACGGGCGCGGTATTTGCTTGCAGGTGTTGCACACGCGGCGACACGACCGCGACCCACGGAGACTGCCTTGCCCATCGATTCTTCGGCCCCGACCCGGCGCGCCTGGTTGCGCGGCGCCAGCGCCACCGGCCTGGCCGCCGCGCTGCCGCGGTGGGCCAGTGCCAACCCCCCTTCACCCTCTGCACCCTGGCCGCAACGGCCCATCCAGCTCATCGTGCCCTGGCCCCCCGGCGGCGGCACCGACCTGACGGTGCGCGTCCTGGCCGAAGAGGCCGCCGCCCGCCTGGGCCAGCCGGTGGTGGTCATCAACCGCCCGGGGGCGGCCGGCACGCTGGTGGCGCCCTTGCTCAAAGCGGCGGCGCCGGACGGCCACACCATCGGGCAGTTGCCCGTCACCGTGCTGCGCTTCGCCCTCATGAACCCGGTGCCCTGGGACCCCTTGACCGACCTGGCCCCCATTCTGCAGGTCTCCAGCACCACCTTTGGCCTTCTGGTCGCGGCCGACAGCCCCTGGCGCCACGTCGCCGACCTGCTGGCCTGGGCGCGCGCCCACCCCGGCCAGCTCACCCTGGGGTCCACCGGCGTGGGCTCCACCCCGCACCTGGCCATGGAGACTTTGCTGAAGGCCCAGGGCATCGCCTACACCCACGTGCCCTACAAAGGCACCGCCGACCAGATGCTCGCTTTGGTGTCCGGCACCATCATGGCGGGCATGAACTCCACCGGCTTTGCCCCTTGGGTGGAGCAGGGCAAGCTGCGCCTGCTGGCCGTGTTCGCCGAACACCGCATGCCGCGCTGGCCGCAGGTGCCCACCATGCGCGAACTGGGCTTTGAGCCGGCGGTGTACCACTCTCCCTGGGGGCTGGCGGCGCCGGCCGGCACCCCCCATGCCATACTGAACGCCCTGCACGACGCCTTCAAGCACGCCATGTTCACCCCCCGCCACCTGGCCGAACTGGCCCGCTACGACCAAGACCCCGCCTACCTGGGTCCCGCCGCCTACCAGGCCGCCCTGCGCGACGCACAGGCCCACGAACGCCGCCTGTTGCAAGGCATGAAACTGCTGGCCGCGCCCGCCACCGCGCCATGACGAATCTGCCCGACCCCGCCTTCGACCACCGTCCCACCGTGTTACAGGCGCAAGGCCTGGCCAAGGCCTACGGTGGCAAACCCGCCCTGCGCGGGGTGGACCTGTGCCTGCACGCCGGCGAACTGGTGGCCCTGCTCGGGCCCAACGGCGCCGGCAAAAGCACCCTCATGCAACTGCTGACCGGCCTGTTCGTGCCCGACGCCGGCCAGATCCAGGTGCTGGGCCACGACCTGCGCCGCGACGCGCCCCGCGCCCTGGCCGGGCTGGGCGTGGTGTTCCAGCAAATGGCGCTGGACCTGGACCTGTCGGTGCGCGCCAACCTGCTGTTCCACACCGATCTGCACGGCCTGCCCCGGGCCGTGGCGCAGGAGCGCATCGCGCAGGGGCTGGCGGCCTTGGGCCTGCCCGAGCAGGCGGGTCAGCCGGTGCGGGCCCTGTCCGGCGGCAACCGGCGCAAGGTGGAACTGGTGCGCGCCATGTTGCACCGGCCCCGCGTGCTGCTCATGGACGAAGCCACCGTGGGGCTGGACCCAGCCTCACGCCAGCAACTGCGCCAGGCCGTCCAGGCCCTGCGCCGCGACACCGGGGTGGCCGTGCTGTGGACCACCCATTTGGTCGACGAAGTGGCCGACGCCGACCGGGTGGTGGTGTTGCACCAGGGCCAGGTGCGGTTCGACGGCCCGGTGCCGGCGCTGCTGGCCCGCACCGGCACCAGCGATCTGGAGGCGGCCTTCCTGAGCCACACCGAACCACAGGCCGATCTGGGGCCCTCCGCCCAGCCTTGATGGCCTAAGCGGGGTTCGTGCAGGGCACGGCTTACAGCAATTCGCCGCCCAGCGCCACGGTCAGGTCGTTGATCAGGGCGCCCAGCTCGCCAGTGGCAATCGCCACGTCGGTGTCGAAGCCGCCGTTGTCCTCGGCGCCGGCGTTGTCCTCGAAGACGCCGTCCAGAAACGCCACCTTGGCCAGCGCGCCGCCCTCGGTGAGCACAAAGGACACGCGGCCGTCCCAGTCCAGCGCCAGCTTGGTCGGCAGCTTGCCCTGGCCGATGTGGCGGCGCATCTCCTCGTCCTCCAGGTGGTGGCGGGTGAATTTCACCACCGACTTCATCTCGTCGCCCGACTTCAGCTCCACCTCGCGGCCCGGCGCAAAATGGGCCGGCCAGTCGTCGGCGTTGCCGGTGAGCCAGGCGGTCATGGCGACCTGGGGCGACACCTGGGTGTTCAACGGGCTCAGGCGCAGGCCGTCGAAGGCCTGCACCAGCGCGGTGGTCACCGCGTCGGCCTTGGGCAGGCTGGTGGTGTCCAGCACCAGCCGGCCGGCGGCCAGGTCCAGCCACACGGTCACGCTGCTGGTTTTGGCAAACGCCATGGGCAGCAGGTCGTGCACGATCTCGTCGTGCAGCTCGCGGCTTTCCTTGCGCCCGGGTTTGCGGCCTTCCTTGGCCTCGATCTGTGCCACCCGTTCCTCCAGGTGGCGCTTGACGACCGAGCCGGGCACGCCCTTGGTCTCGATCTGAAAACGCAGAATGCGGTGGCCCGCTACCGTTTCCACCAGCGCCCCGTGGGCGTTGCCGCGCGGTGGCACCCAACCCAGGGCCTTGTCCTGCGTGGCGCCGCAGGGCACAAAAGGCATCTTCGCCAAGGCTTCTTCCATCTGTTCCACCGGGGCCGACCAGCCGTCGCCGATGCGGTAGAGCATCACATTCTTGAACACAGCATTCCTTCTTCAGAGCCGGCCCGGGCGTGCCGGGCATAGGTCAGCATCTTAGAGGAAGGCGGCGCACCCGTTGCGGCCGGGTGTGCCGGGGCACTCAAAATTGCAGCAGCGAGAGCAGCGACTCGATCTGCAGGCTGATGCCGGTGGTTACGCCCGTGGCGACGTACATGGCCGCGACCAGAGAGGCAAATGGGGTCAGGTATTTCATGGCGGTCGCTCCTCGGGTTACATTTCGCGGCGGGGGGCGCTGGTGACTTCGTAGCCCAGGGCCGTCAGGTAGCCGATCAGATCCACGCTGTCGCTGAGGTCTTCCAACCCTGTGCCGTCCGCCCCGTTCAAACCGAGCTGAGACGGGTGGCGCTGACCACCGGTTTGCAGCGATTGCAGGAAATGCTGAAAAGATGACATGGCTGCTTCCTTTCTTGGTTGCTTCCCGTGGAAGAGGTTGGGGAGACTGGTTGTGATGGTCGCTGCCCGGATGCCCGCACCACTGCCCGAGTGCGCCCAACCGTTGCTGGCGTGCACTGTTTGCATGCCGGTTCTGCGGCGGAGGCGTGCATGACCGCGGACCGCCCGGTGCCCGGCCTCACCAACCTGCTGGGCCAGCGCATCCTGGTCGTGGACGACGCCGAGGACGAGCGCAAACTGCTCGCCAACTACCTGCAGCAGCAGGGCTGCCGCGTCTACCTGGCCCGTGACGGCGTCGACGGGGTGAACAAGGCCCAGGCCGTGCAGCCGCACCTGATCCTGATGGACGTGCGCATGCCCGTGTGCGACGGCGTGTCGGCCTGCCAGGCCCTCAAGCGCCACCCCAACACCCAGCACATCCCGGTCATTTTTCTCACCGGGGCCGCTGCGCCGGGCGAGCGGGTGCAGGGTTTGCTGGTGGGGGCCATCGACTACATCACCAAGCCCTTCAATTTCGAGGAAGTGCGCCTGCGGCTGAGCATCCACCTGCGTCCGCTGGCCGCCGCCGAACCGGCCCCGATGGCTTCGGCCTCGCCAGCGACCGATCCCCCGACGCCCGTCCAAGCCGCCAGCCGCCTCGACCGCATCGTTTTCGAGAGCGCCCGGCTGCACCTGCTCAAAGACCTGGGTGCCGTGCCCGACCTGCACAGCCTGGCCGCTGCGGTGGGCACCAACGCCCGCCGCCTGAACGACGCGTTCAAGCACTGCGTCGGCAGTACCGTGTTCGAGTACCTGCGCGAGGAACGCATGAAAGAAGCCGCCCAGCTGCTGGGCGAGACGGTGCTCGAAATCCAGGACATCGCCAGCGAACTGGGCTTCACCAGCGGCTCCAACTTCGCTGCCGCCTTCCGCGAGCGTTTTGGCATGTCGCCCCGCGCCTTTCGCCAGGCGCGGCAGCAGGCCCGCCCTTGACCCCCCGTTCACACGCCGCCATGTCTGCGCCAGCGCCCTTGCTCGATGCCCTTGTCACCCCAGAATCCGCCAGGCAGCTGCTGGCCCGGGTGGCGCACGACCTGCGTGGGCCCCTCACCGTCATCATGGGCACGGCGCAATTGCTGCCGCCCCATGCCGATGCCGAGGGCGTGGCCACCATCTTGAACGCCTCGCGCAAGATGCTGGCCACCCTCGACGACCTGTCGGCCCTGGCTGGCGCGGCGGTCTCCGGCAAAACCACCCGCTTCGACCCGCCGCCGGTAGCGATCTACACCACGGGCCTGGTACCGCTGTTGGCGCAGGCCGCGGGCCGCAGCGTCGAGGTCGACTCGGCGCACCCAGAGTCCGGTGGCACCGGGTGGCCGGTGGTCATGGGGCTGGACCTGGAGGCGACCCTCTCGGCTGTGCGGCGCGCAGCGGCCAGGTTGGAGGCGCACCTGGACGCCGCCGCGCCTCTGGTCTTGGCTTGGAGCGACGCAGGCCTGACCCTGCGCTGGCCACTGGCGGCCACCGTGACCCGTTCCAGTTCTGGCGACACGCGGCCAGCCCAATGGTGGCCCCTGCTGAGCTTGGGGCCGGAGTTGGGGTTGCTCCAGCCCTGGCCTGGTGCCGAGCGGTGTCAGGGCTTGCTGCAGGTTTTGCCCGCGCAGGCCCAGACCGAGCAGGCCCTGCAATCGGTGGATCTCACCGTTCCCGGCCCCTTTCTGAGCGAGCCGTTTGCCCGGCCGGGTCAAAGCGTCTGGCTGGCCGAAGACCACGCCGAGGTGCGTCAACTGCTGGAGCGGCTGCTGGGCACATGGGGTTTGGTGGTGGACAGCCTGCCCGATGGTCAGGCCCTGATCTCGCGTCTGCACGAGTCCGACACACCGCCCCCCGACCTGGTCCTTACCGACATGACCATGCCTGGGGCTGGTGGCCAGTCCGTGTTGCACGCGGTGCGGGCCCGGTGGCCACAGGTGCCCGTGGTGCTGTTGTCGGGCACGCAAGCACCGCTCCCAGGGGGCGGGTTGCCACCCGGCGGACCCGCGTTCGATGCCCACCTGAGCAAGCCTGTGGACCGGGCCCGCCTGCGTCACACCCTGCAAGACCTGCTGCGCCAGCCACCCGCCGACACCACGGCGGTGGCGGCCACGGATGCCGAGCACATCCGAATGCTGCAAACCTTGCTCGCGATGGGGGCGGTGACAGATGCGCTGGAACTGGCCGAGCGCGTCTCTGGCAAGCCAGGGATCGATCAGGGGTGGTGGCGTGTCGTTCGCACACTGGCCCAACAAGGGGCACTGGACGCACTCGAGGCCCACCTCCACGCCCGGGTGATCGGTTGAGCCGGGTTCAAGTTCGTCCGCCCGAAAGCGGATCTTCGATCCACTGACCGTCAGGGGCGGACGATCAAAATTTCGGCGCGCCGGTTCATGGCATGGCTGGCTTCGTCCCGGCCTTCCGTTGCCAGGCGCTCCTTGCCGTAGCTTACGGCGTCCAGCCCCTGTGGTGGGGCTCCGTGGGATTCCAGCACTTTGCGCACCGCCTCAGCGCGGCGTTGCCCCAGGCCCACGTTGTATTCGGTGGAGCCCCGGTTGTCGGTGTGGCCCTCCACCATCGTCCGAGCCTGGGGGGCGGCCGCCAGCATGTTGGCCACCCGCTCCAAGTCTTTGAGGTACATCGGCTTGACTTCGAATTTGTCGAAGTCGAAATACACCACCAGCAGGCGCTCGGCCTGCGGCTGGGCCGGGGCAACCACCGAAGCCACCGGATTTGCACTGGTGGGCTCCGGCACCGCTTGCGCCACCGGGCGGCCGGTCGCGTAAATCAGGCGGCGCTCTTCCTGGGTCACAGACCCACCCGCCACGGCGCACCCTCCCAAAATGGCGATGGCAGACAGGGAGACGAGGACTCTGAGCATGGAAAACCTTTGAACGATGAGGGCTGCCATCCTCATACCGTTTCGACGGTTGAAGGGTTTCAAACCGTAAAACCTTTTTTTTGTGTGGTCAATCGGGGCTTGAAACCTTTCCGGGCTTGCGCCAGTAGGTTGCACATATCTCAGACACGCTGCACTCATTCCTGATGAACTGCAGCCATTACAGGAAGTCGTTATGCAAGCCGCCGCCATCAACCCGACCAACGCCGCTGTGGAAGTGATCCCCGTGATCCGGGGCGCCGAGACGGTGCTGGTGCCTTCCAACCAGCCGTTGCTGGCCGGTGACCGCGTGGTCACCGCCGACAAGGCAGTGGACGTGCGCGTCCGCAACGCCGCAGGCACCCAAGAAGCCGTGGTGCGGGTGGCGCCCAACTCCGAAATCGTGGTGGGCAAACACGGCGAGGCGGGTGCGGTGGCCGATGTGGAGGTCCTGGCCGGTGACGCAGCTTTTGTGGATCCCTTCACCGAAGAGGCCGTGACCATGGCCAAGACCGCCAAATCCGGTGCGGTCCTCGCCGGCGACAGCGGCATGCTTCTGGCTGGCGCCTTGCTCGGTGGCGCGTTGCTGGGCGGTGCCCTGGATGACAACGGTGGCACGACCGTGGTGCCGGGTGGTCCGGGCAACCCGACCGATCCCGATGCGCCGCCCCTGGTGCCCGTCATCGACGATGTGGAATCCAACACGGGTGAAATTCCAGACGGTGGTTTGACCAACGACAACACGCCGAGTCTCTTGGTGGGCACATTGCCGAATGGCATCACGCCAGTGTTGCTGGTCGATGGGCGTGAGGTGCCTTCGACCTACGACCCCGCCACCGGCCTGCTCACCCCGAACAGCCCGATCCCGGACGGTAGCCATGAGCTGGCGTACAAATTGCGCACCGAAGACGGCAGCACCGGTCCCGCCAGTCCTTCGACCACGGTGGTCATCGACAGTGGCACCGACGATCCCAGCGTGATCGTGAGTGGCAATGGCAGCGTGGTGTCCGGTCAGGCCGAGCCTGGCAGCACCGTTGTGATTCAGCCCGAAGGTCGGGACCCGGTCACGGTGGTGGCAGACGATGAGGGCAATTATTCCGCCGAGTTTGTGCCGCCATTGGCCGACAACAGCTCCCTCACCGTGACCGCGACAGACGAGGCCGGCAACACCAGCAACCCGGTGAGTGGCACCGTTCCTGAAGGGGGCAACGGCCCGATCGTGCCGGTGGACCCGCCTGTGGAAGTCGGTCCCACCTTGCTCTCCGGTGCGGCTGTTGTGCTCGACAACTTGACCGACACGGTTGACACCTTGAGCGACTCCTTGGGGCTCAGTGGTTTGACCGATCCACTCACGCAGGGTGTGGTGGACCCACTGGTGGGTGAACTCACCGGGCTGCTGGACAACGTCCTGATCGGGGCCGACGGACAGAGCGGTCTGCTCGGCACGGTGGGCGAACTGGGCGATACCGTGGCCGCACTGGGTGAGGACACGGCCCTGGCGCCTGTCACAGGACTGTTGGGCGACCTCGTTGGCAACTTGGCCGATACCTTGAACACCTTGGTCCATCAGGATGCCCTCTTGACCGAGACTGGCACAACCACCACCAATCTCACCGGCGATCTGGGCCAGTTGACCGGCGATTTGACCGCCGGCCTGGACGCCGTGCTGGGTGGCGGAACGCTGGTGCAGGACCTGCTGGATCCGACCCTGGACAGCTTGCTCGGTGACACCGTGGGCACCCTGCTGCTCGGTGGACAGGAGGGTACTTTGTTGGGAGGCGTGGCCAGCACCGTCGACAACACGACCGATGTCGTTCAGACCCTTGGTACCTCTTTGGGCGTGGACGGTCTGACGGCTCCGTTGGGCGACACCGTCGATGCCACGGTGAACGGTGTGGTGCAAGGCGCCGAAGACCTGCTGATTGCCGATGGGGGCCTGACCGATGCGCTGGTGGATCTGGGCACCGGCATCGCTGGCTCGGGAGACACCCCGTTGGCCAGCACCGTGGGCGACTTGGTGGTTGACATCGGTGGCTTGGCCGACACCCTGGCAGAAACCGATGTGCTGTCGGGCGAAACCAACAGTGCCAGCGGCGACCTCGCCACCAATTTGACGGAACTGACCGGCAACCTCACGGGCAACCTCGATGACACCCTGGGCACCGATGACCTGGTCTCGGGCCTCCTGGACTCAACCGTCGATTCCTTGGCGAACGACACCCTTACCCCTGTGCTGTCGGGTTCTGATGACCCGGCGGCCGGTAGCACGCAAGATGGCGGCGTTCTCGAAGAGATCACCCAACCCCTTGTCAACGATCCGCTTGGCTCTGCCGGCGATCTCCTCGGTGGCCTACTGGGTCAATAACTTCCTATCCTCTCATCACCTTCAACACCATGCTGCTCAACATCCCTGTGTCCAATGCCCTGGCCTCTTCGTTGTCTTTGTCGGCCAATTTGAGTTCTTTGACGGGTGGTTCTGATCCTTTGCTGGAGTTGGGCTTGGGCAATGGCCTGGCAACCAGCGGTCAGGTGTCCCTGGACACCGGCGATCTGCTGGCTCCGGTCACTGGTCTGGTGGACAGTGTGCTCGGTACCGATGCCCTGGCTCCCGTGACTGACCTGCTGGGCGGCGATGTGCTGGCCCCGGTGACCGGTCTGCTGGACGGCGTGCTGGGTGGTGACCTGCTGGGCGGCGATGTGCTGGCCCCGG
>NZ_JAAQQT010000583.1:0-1802 GCF_011742065.1 Aquabacterium sp. A08 | reverse complement strand
CGCCGAACGCCTGTACACCGACGGCGTCTACCCCACCGCCGATGGCCGCGCCCGCTTTGCCGCCCTGCCCTACACGCCCCTGGCCGAAGAGCGCGAGTCCCGCTACCCCTACGCCCTCACCACCGGGCGCCTGCGCGACCAGTGGCACGGCATGACCCGCACCGGCACCCTGGGCAAGTTGTTCGGCCACGTGGCCGAGCCCGAGGTGCAGATGCACCCGCAGGACATGGCCGAAGCCGGCCTAGAAGCCGGCGATCTGGTGCGCGTCACCAGCAAGCGCGGTCAACTGGTGCTGCCGGCCCAGCCCTCGCACGAACTGGCCCGGCGCCAGTGCTTCATTGCCATGCACTGGGGCAGCGAATGCATCGGCGGCCGGGCCACCGACGGCACCGCCTTGGCGGGCGTCAACGGCCTCACCACCTCGGCTTACTGCCCCACTTCCAAACAACCGGAGCTCAAGCACGCGGCGGTGCGCATCGACAAAGCCCGCCTGCCCTGGACCGTCCAGGCGCTGGCCTGGCTGCCGGCCGACCAGGCCCTGGCCGCCCAACGCGCACTGCGGCCCTTGCTCTCGCGGTTCGACCACGCCACCTGCATCCCGTTTTCCGCGCTCAACACCTCGGGGCAGACCACCGACCTGACCGGCCTCTGGTTCCAGGCGGCCCACGCGCAAGCCCCCACATCGACCCCTGACTGGCTGCCGCTGTTGGTGCACACGCTGCAACTCGATGGCCCCGACACCCTGCGCTACGCCGACGCGCCGCGCCACCAGCAACGCCGTGTGCGCCTGAGCCGGGACGCGGGCCATCGGGTGCAAGCGTTTTTGCTGGCCGGGGACACCCAATCCAGCACCTGGCTGTCCTCCCTGCTGCGCGACAGCCTGCCCGCCCCGGCCAGCGGCCTGGCGCTGCTGCAAGCCACCGCCCACCCACCCGCGGGGACGCCGGTGGCGCGCAGCAAACCGGTCTGCAACTGCGTGGGCGTCACCGACCAAGCCATCGTCCAATTCTTGCAACACACCCCGGGTGAGCCCGCCCAGCGGCTGGTGGCGCTGCAAAACGGCTTGAAATGCGGCACCCAATGCGGCTCCTGTGTGCCGGAACTCAAACGGCTGGTGCAGCACACCGCCGCCGCAAGCGATGCAATGGCGCACTGAAACGTGGGCACGCAATTTATTCTTATAACCTTTTCTTATCAAGAAAACATCAAAATCGGACCATGGGCATTTCGGCATACCTCAAGGACATCGGGCGCGGCAAAGACGGCGCCCGGGCCCTGAGCCGCGCGCACGCCGCCGACCTCATGGGCCAGGTGTTGGACCAGCAAGTCAGCGACCTGGAACTCGGCGCCTTCTGCATCGCCATGCGGGTGAAGGGCGAAACGCCGGAAGAACTCGCCGGCTTCCTCGACGCAATCCATACCCGGCTGCCCGCCCTGCCCACCAGCACCGCGCCCACCGTCGTGCTGCCCAGCTACAACGGCGCGCGCAAGCTGCCCGTGCTCACCCCCTTGCTGGCGCTGAGCCTGGCCCAACGCGGGTGCCGCGTGCTGGTGCATGGCCAAACCCGCGACCCCGGCCGCCTCACCAGCCACGAAGTGCTGCAGGCCATCGCACAACATGCGCCGACCCTGCCTGTGGGCACACCGACCGACCCCAGCCTCCTGCGCTCCGCGCCCGGGGTGGACTTTGTCCGCACCGCCACGCTCCTGCCCGGTCTGCAACGCCTGCTGGACGTGCGCCGCGTGGTCGGCCTGCGCAACAGCGGCCACAGCCTGGTCAAGCTGATGCAACCGGCGGCCGG
>NZ_JAAQQT010000582.1:0-58120 GCF_011742065.1 Aquabacterium sp. A08 | reverse complement strand
GGCGTTGTTGCACAAAGGCCCGGGCGAACGCAGTAACCCCAACCCCAGACGGACTTAGGCCACGGCCACCGTCACCGGGCGTCCGAGTTGGCTGAACCGGTTGAGCAGGGCCACACGGATGTGCAACTCCGTCACCTGACGCTCAAACGTCCTGGCCATCACCCGCTCGCCCAGCCGCTTGAAGCAGTTCATCTTCGTCTCCACCAGGCTGCGCCGGTGGTAACCAATCCACTTCTTCCAGATTCGTCGTCCCAGCCGTTGGCACGCTCGCAAGGCTTCGTTGCGTGAAGCGGCCCCCGTCTGGTTGTTCTTCCACGCCCGGGCGTTCTTGCGTGGGGGAATGATGGCCTGGGCGTTGCGTCTGGCTATCGCCGCATGACACGCCTTGGTGTCGTAGGCTCCGTCACCGCCCACGCTGGCAATCGGCTCATCTGCGGGTATCTGGCTGAGCAGTTCAGGCAGCATGGGTGCGTCACCCGTGCCGTTGTCGGTGACTTCGATGGCCCGGATATCCAGTGTGTGGGCATCAATGGCCAGGTGCACCTTGCGCCACTGGCGCCGATAGTCCGCCCCATGCTTCTTGCGCTTCCATTCACCTTCACCCAGGAACTTGATGCCGGTGCTGTCGACCAACAGGTCCAACGCGGTGGTGCTCGGTCGGTAGGGCAGCTTGACGCTCAGGTGCTTCTGACGTCGGCACACGGTGCTGAAGTCCGGCACCTTCCAGTCCAGACCGGCCAGTCGCAGCAGGCTTTCAACCATTCCCAGGCTCTGGCGCAGGGGCAAGCTGAAGAGGCTCTTGATGCTCAGGCAGAACTGGATGGCGGCATCGGAGAAGATGGGTTGGCGACCCCGCTTGCCGGTGGCTGGGGCGTACCACTGCATGCCTTTGTCCAACCAGACCGTCAGTGACCCGCGTGCCTTGAGTGAGGCGTTGTAGCTGGCCCAGTTCGTCGTCTTGTACTTGCCCCTGGGGCGCTTGCTCTCACTCATGCTGCGAGCCTAGCAGCTGATTGGGGTGGATTTGTGCAACAGAGCCGTGCTGGACGAGCGCTGGGAAGTCTGCGAGGAAACACGCCTGCAAGGACGCTGCATGGTGCTGCGCCAGGGCCGGTATCCATCACCAGGTTCGATGGGACTGTATGGCCGCGTGGTGTCGGCCCGCATCGTACCGGCCAACGAGCATGTTGACGCGTCGCGCCTGGCTCCCGACCCAATGGCCATCTATGATTCCCGCCGTAGAGGAAGCGAGCGACTGTACAAGGTTCCGGTCACTTCGGTGCGCGCAGTCATGGGGCCGCCGGAACAGCGCTGCTGGATTGAGCGCGAGGCGATTGTGATGCCGCCGCGTTCCAATACGAACGTACCTGCAGCGCTCGCCGGAGCCCTGATAGGAGGAATTCTTGGGCATCAAGTGGGAGGCGGCAGCGGCCAAGACATTGCAACTGTAGGTGGCGCCGTGGCCGGCGCAGTGGTCGGATCGCGGCTAGGTGGCAGAACGCAAGACACGACAGCGCAGACCCAAGATGTGCAGCGCTGTTCCACCATGCCAGCCAGCGGCGTACCTGATCACTGGGAAGCAACGTACACATTCCGCGGACAAGAGCACCGGATTCAGACCGCAACGCGGCCTGGGGATACGGTGATGGTCAATCGGCGCGGCGAACCCCGCTCGTGAGCGGGTCAAGCCGTGTTTACAGCGGCGCCTGCCCGTTTGACGGGCGGGTGCCGTAGAACGAGTGGATGCTGGCCTCCCACTTCTCATCGGCCATGTCGGGCCAGTGCTTCGGGTCAAAGCCTGGGGCGTTCTCGAGCTTTTCGCGCTTGACGTCGAGCACGAAGCACTTCTTGTCAGTGTCCAGCGTCATGGCGCCCCAAGGTACGGCAAAAAGCTTTTCTCCCATCCCCATGAAAAAGCCCCCGAAGGACAGCACGGCATAGCTGACACGGCCCGTGCGCATGTCCAACATGATTTCCTTGATGTCGCCCAGGTCGAGAGACTCCTTGTTGTAGACGTCGTTACCAATCAGCGTCTTGGCGCCCATGAGGTACGGTCCAGGTCCGTGACGCGCATCAGGTCCAGAACCTGAGGCAGTCGTTGACTGCGCCGTCGAGAACATGCTTGGATCATTGGATGTCATTTGAATCACCTTTGGATATAGACAGTTTCAAGCGCAAGCAGCTTGGCTTGCCGTGTTCACACTAAGGTGATGCGAGGGTTACGTCTGTACGCTTTCAGACATTCGAATGCAGCCGCGCGCAAAACGAACCCTCAACCAAAGTCTGGCTCCCTGACCATGATCGGTTCACGAGAACCTGCAGCGCTTCTTTTCCGAACGGCTTCGTCGATTTCATGCATATGATCCAGATAGATTTGCAGCGGGTCTGGGTTCGGGTCGCCACCTCTGTAGCGGTAACGCAAGACAGCACTCGAGATGCTGGCACCCAGATAGCTCCCTTCCGCTTCCACCCAGAACCGGACGGAACCAGATGCGGCATCAAAATAGGCGTCATCTTTCATATCGTCTGTTGGCTGAGCGCCATGGCGGGGCGGCGGGCTACCCCTCGGCTCACCTTATCAGTGGATATGAATGGGGCGGCTGCAGCACCGACGTTGAGCGTGCTCTTCATCTCCTGGGCTAGCCGTTGGGCCAACTCCCTGGCCCTTGCCAGTGAAGCGGATTCGACCAGCACCCGCACCACGGGCTGGGTGCCAGAGGTCCGCAATAGCACCCGCCCGACACCGTTGATTTCTTTGTCAGCACGTTCCTGGAATGGCGAGATCCAGTCTTTGTCCAGAGGCACCAGACCGGCCGCAATGGGTACGTTGACGAGGTACTGCGCGTTCATGCAAAGGTCATCGCACAACTGAGCCAGCGTACGACCGGACCTTTTGAGTGCGGCGATCACACGCAGTGCGGCCATAACGCCATCGCTCGTGCTGTGCCAGTCCAACCCGATCAAATGCCCAGAGCCTTCTCCGCCCAGGCGCCAGCCTCGCTGCTTGAGCATTGTTTTGACGTGTCTGTCTCCGACCGCAGCCCGCTCAAAAGGCACGCCTCGCCGCAGCAAGGCCCGCTCCAGCCCTTGGTTGCTCATCATCGTTCCCACCACGCCACCTTGAAGATGGTCATTGATTTGAGCGTCCACGGCCAAGACGTACAGAAGTTCGTCGCCACCATAAATACGGCCTGCGGCATCAGCCATCACAAGCCTGTCGCCGTCACCATCCAGCGCAACCCCCAGGTCGGCGTGGTGTGCCAGTACGGCTCGCGCCAAATGCCTGGGAACAGTGGCCCCGACTTTGCTGTTGATGTTGACGCCGTTGGGGGAAATGCCTACCGCAATCACATCCGCACCCAGCTGTCTGAATACCGCTGGAGCCACCTTGTGACAAGCGCCATGGGCGGCATCCACCACGATCTTCAGGCCACGCAGGCTGATGCCTCCTGGCAGGGCATGCTTGCAGAAGTCTATGTAATGCGCCCCTGCATCCGGCAAGCATCTCGTCGCGCCTAGCCGGGTAGAAGGCACGCAAGGCAAAGGACCGCTCATGGCAACCGCGATGGCCTGCTCCTGATCGTCGGGCAGCTTGTCGCCTTCGGCGGAGAAGAACTTGATGCCGTTGTCGTGAAACGGGTTGTGTGATGCACTGACCACCAAACCTGCCTGGCAACCATGATGCCGCGTCAGGTAAGCAACGCCCGGGGTAGGCATTTCGCCACACAAGACCGTATCCACCCCGGCTGCGGCAAGACCCGCCTGCAAAGCCGCCGAGAACATGGGAGCCGATGCCCGGGTATCAGTACCGATCATGACGGATGGTCGAAAACCTCTTGCTCTGCGCGGTGCGGTGATCACCTGCCCCACTGCGTGCCCGAGCTGCACGATGGTCTGTGGCGTCATGGGCTCCACACCCACACGAGCGCGGACACCATCGGTGCGGAACTGTTTTTGCATGCTCATGGGTATCCCTTCAATGGATGGGCCGCCGCCGCACAGGACCACAGCCGGTTCATAGAGAAGCTGGACCATAGAAGGTGTGACGTTTGAGGTCTGTGCGCTGGCGTACCTGTTGCACAGTGTTCGCCAGCGCACAGACCCCGCCAGGCTTGAGCCGCACCATGCGTCCACTAACCCACCGGACGATTTCGTGCCACCTTACGTACCTTCCCAACGCAGATTGACGCCCCTTGGAACTTGGACTCCGTGGTCGTGGCCGAAGTGGTTGGTGCTTGGATGCGGTTTCACACTGGCGGCGCACGCCAACGCGCAGGGGCTGGACGACGCAGGGCTGCTGACGAACTGGGGGGAGCGGCCTCTGGTTGTGATGCTGGCAGCGAGCCTGGGCCTCATCGTGCTGATCATGATGGCCTATGGCGTGCGCCACCTGCTGTTCACCATGAACCGTCTCTTTGGGCACCAGCGCCACCCCTATATAGACATCGACACCGCACAGTGGCCGCAGATCACCGTCTTCATTGCAGCGCACAACGAAGAGAAGGTGATCGCCGGCTGCATGGACGCGTTGCTGCAGACGGACTACCCAGCGAACAGGGTCAAGATCGTGCCTGTCAATGACCGCTCTAAAGATGGCACCCGCGCCATCATCGACGCGTATGCAGCCCGCCATCCGACGCGGATTTTTGCTTTTCATCGAAGCGGCGGCAAGCCCGGGAAGTCGGCCGCCCTGAAGGACGCGCTGGTCTGTGCCGAAGGGGACATCGCCATCATTTTTGACGCGGACTACATACCGGGCCGCGGTTTGCTCAAGCAGCTGGTGGCCCCCTTCTTTGACCCCGAGGTGGGCGCGGTCATGGGCCGCGTGGTGCCGCTCAATGTGGGTGCCAACCTCCTCACACGGATGCTGGACCTGGAGCGCGCCGCGGGCTACCAGGTAGATCAGCAGGCGCGCATGAACCTGCACGGGGTACCGCAATACGGGGGAACCGTGGGCGGCATCAGGCGCACGGCCATGGCCGCCGTGGGCGGTTGGCACGACGACACCCTGGCAGAGGACACCGACATCACGTTCCGGCTGTTGATAGCGGGATGGAAAACCATCTACAACAACCGCGCAGAGTGTTACGAAGAAGTTCCCGAAGAATGGCCGGTACGCATGCGCCAGATCAAGCGCTGGGCCAAAGGCCACAACCAGGTTCTGTACCGGTATGGCTGGAAGCTTTTGATGAGCAAAAAAACATCGCTGCGCGAACGTGTCGACGGAACGATGTTGTTGCTGGTCTTCATGATGCCCCCGGTGCTGCTACTGGGCTGGGTGGCCGCGCTTTCGCTGTATTACCTAAACGCCGGGACCATGGTCGCTCTGTTCATTCCGCAGATGGCTCTGGTGGCATATGGCGCCCTGGGCAACTTTGCCGCATTCCATGAAATTGTGATCGCCGTGCTGCTGGACGGGCACCGCCGCCGCATCCGGCTGCTGCCCGTCAATCTGCTGTGTTTCGTTGCCAGCCTGTTCGCAATTTCGTCGGCCCTGGCGGAGTCTGTGATGGACCGCCTTCGTGGCCGCGAAATGGTGTGGCACAAGACTGCACGCTACCGAAAGACCTCTTCATGAATGACGCACTGCAAAGTCTGTTGCCCAATTTTTTGCTGTTCGCACTGGTATGCGGCACCTTGTTGCTGCTGCCATTCGTGCCCGCCTGGCGAGAATGGCGCCAACCCAGCGACTGCACCGCGCTGAGGGTCTCAGCCAACTTGACCAGTGACACCAGATACCTGGCACAGCAGTTCCGCGCGCAGATCGAGGCACGGCTTGCGGCTGGGGCACCGCAAGTCCATGGTGGCGCGGACACGTTCAATGGCCCGGGCCTGCGCCCCATCATCAGCACCCAGGCACTGCGGTTGCGGGCCGACACCATCATCCACACGCCCCTTTACGCGGCAGCCGATGTGGAGGCGGCCGCCCGAACCGAGTTGCGTGAACTTTTGTGTGTGGGAAGTCTGACGCTGGGACCTCACAGCCGCATCAGCGGCTGGGCACACGCAGACCAGGAAGCGGTGCTGGGCGATGCGTGCTTGGCGGTGCGGCGTTTGTCCTCAGGCGTGTCCATCAACTTGGGCATTCGATGCTGCTTCGAGCGGCTGCACGCACCCACACTTCGCTTTGGGCACGTGCCGGTGTCTACCGCTGCCCCTCATGACCCGGGGCAGGCAACACTGCATATGCTGCGCCGCATACCTGGCGCCCAGCGCTGGAGCAACGACGCATGGCGCATTGATGGCGATTGCGATATTCCTGCCTGGCACCACTTCATCGGCTCGCTGGTGGTGACAGGGACACTGCGCGTGGGTGAAGGCGCCCTGATCGAGGGCAGCGTGAAAGCGCACAAGGGCATACATGTAGGGGCTGGGGCGCAGATCACCAAAGCCGTCGTCTGTGAGGGTGCCATTCACCTGGAGCGGAATGCCATGGTGGGTGGTCCGCTGGTGTCAGAAACCCACGTTCTGTTGCTAAACCGCGCACGGGTGGGCTCTATGCATGCGCCCACCACGGTGAGCGCCACGCACATCCTGATAGCCTCCGGTGTGACCACGCACGGCACGGTGTGGGCACGAAATGCCGGCGTGGTTTTGGGATCGGCATGAAACGTTTTATTTTGTCTTTTTTGGCAATGGCCATGTGGGTGACCGTGACCCCGGCGTTGGCCGCGGAACGCAAGCCCGTACTGGACCTGACCGGCTACGTCGACGCTTCGGGTGCGATCTCGGTTCAGCGCGGCGGCGACACCGTAGACCCCTACTTCACACTGCAGGCGCTGTTGCTGGCACAAGCCAACGGGTTGGACACTGCGGCTCTGGCCGCTGCCTGGGGCGAATGGCTGCTGTTGCGGCAAAAGCCCGATGCCACGTTTGACAGATATTGCCGCAATGGGCCTGTGTGGGCGGCCTGCAAGACCGCCGATGCCGACGATTCGTTGCTGGGGCTGTGGGTGGTTTTCGCAGACAGCCTGCCCGCTTCGCAACGTTCGCGGCCGGCGTGGGTGCGCAGCCGTGCCGCAGCAAGGACTGCCCTGGCGCGCCTGGTGGACCCCGCCCGTGGTGTCTATCTGGTATCCCCTGTCTATCAGCACGGGCTGTTCATGGACAACCTGGAACTCTGGGCGCACAACGCCACCCATCCCAGTTCAACCAAAACGCCGAAAACCAGCTTCACGCAAGCCATCGTTTCCACCTTCTGGGACAAGGAGCGCCAGCGTTACCTCGTGTCAACCCAACCAGGCCAGCGCGATACGGCGCACGCGTTCTACCCGGATGCTGTTGCACAGATATTCCCATTGCTGGTGAACTTTCCTCACCTGCCCGGAGGTGCCAGGGCGTATTACCACGCGTGGATGGCCGAGCATCGCAGCGAATGGCTGGCACAGGTTCACCATGACTTTGCCTGGGGACTGATCGCCATCGCAGCGTTGCAACACGAAGACCTGGCGTCAGCACGTTGCTGGCTGCAGGTCGCGCTGCCCTATCGGCATACGGTTCATTGGACGGTGACGGATGAAGTGGTCGCACAAATTCTGAACGCACGCGCCATACAGGCCAGAGTAGACAAAGCCGGCTGCCCCCAGCGACCGGTTGACAACCTGGCACCCACACCACAATGAACACCCCATCCATGACACGGCTGACCCCCGCCCAGCAGAATGCGCTGTTGAGTGCGCAGGAGGAACTGCAACTCGCCCGCATCGCGCTGGAAGGCGCCGGGCCCCACCGAAGCCTGCTGCGGACCGGGTGGAACACCACTACGTTGCTGGGTGTTGTGCTGATGTCCACCGTGCCCATGGCTGTGCTGCTGATGCTGCACAGGCCGCTGATGACTTTGTGGCACAACCTGCTGCTGTGGTGGGCCGAGCGGCTGGCACTGCCTTTGACGCATGCGGCTGTGGACGGAGAGTCGACACTGGTATGGCTGGCCGGGAGTGCCCACGCGCAGTTGCCCAGCCCCTTGACCGGCACAGTTACAGCCGCCTTGATTGTGGGCGCCTATGTGGCCTCATACGCACTCAGTGACCGACAACTGCCCATCAAGTACGTGGTGCGCTTACTGTGTTTCGTTCAAGCCAGCGCGCTGATCTTCTTCCTGATGGTGCCGTCGCGCTTCGCCCACACGCTTTCCGGGTACTTGTCTGCCACGCTGGACGCAGGCTTTGCCTTGATGTTGGTGTTGCCCGTGCTGCTGGCTTTTGGCTGGGGTGTGCTGCGGGTGCCGACTCATCAGAAGCTGCTCTACCCCGCGTTGCTGGTGGGCTACTTTGTATTGATGGTGCCACACAAGGCGCTGCTGCATTTGCTGATACTGCAACAGTTTTCGGTCTTGTTCATGCCCATCATGTACATCTTTTTCGGCGCCATGCTGGACCTCATGATTTTTGTGGCCCTGTACTCGTGGCTGGCCAGCATGGCACCCGCGGATGCGATCTCGAACGAGGTGAAAACATGATGCATTGGCGTCACTCAAAAGTTCTGAGCTGGTGGACGCTGGCGGTTGTGCTTGCCCTGTGCAGCGCGTGGGCGATTGGACGCGTCTTGTCCAGCGAAAACAACGGAACCGTGGTGCTGCTTTTGCCTGATGCAAGCGCCCGCAATCTTCCGGTGGCCCAAGCCTGGCAGGACGCAGCACAAGAGGAAGGCCTCTCAATCACTACAATGACCGACGACGAGTTCATGCGGTTTGGTGGCAATCGGCGCCATATCGCCGGTGTGCTGTTGCCCGACTCCGTCCACCGGGAGGCCTCCGACCTCCTGATCACCCAGCTGTACGACTACGTGCATGGCGGGGGGCGGTTGTTTCTCACGTTCGACGCAGGCGTAACCGCTCAGCACCAGGACGGCTATGTAGGCCAGGAGTCGCGGCTGTCGCGATTGGTTGGCGTACGCTACGCCATGTACCAGGATCTGCGCGAGAGCACCTATGCCGTGGACAGGGTGCTGGGCAGCCGCGCCGCAGAACAGCACCTCGGCCTGCAGCCGGGCAAGCTGGACTTCAAGCACTCGGTGCTGCCCCCCTTGGGCGAGCTGACGACCTACGGCTACCAGAAACTCCGCTATCCGCAGTTTCAGACCCAGGTCACTGCAGCAAACGAAACGCGCGTGCTGCTGCAGTCGCCCACCGGCACGGTGGTGGTAGCGCAGCGCCGCTTCGGTGACGGCGAGGTTCTGTTTGTCAATTTGCCCCTGGGCTACCTCAAAACCCGCACAGACGGCTACCTGCTACACAGACTGCTGAACCACTTCGCTGTTGGAATGCTGCTTCAACCCCGCCTGGCACCGGTTCCTCAGGGTATGGGGGGCATGATCCTGAACCTGCACATCGACTCAAACGCAGCGCACCAGCCGCTGCTGGAACTTGAACGGGACGGCTGGTTTGGCGGTGGCCCCTACTCGCTGCACTTCACGGCAGGTCCGGACACGTATGCGCATGGCGACCGGATGGGTCTGAACCTGGACAACAACCGCGAGATGCAGGCGTTCATCAAGCGACAACTCGCCCGCGGACACGAGATAGGAAACCACGGTGGCTGGGGCCACAACATCTTCGGCGACAACGCGAACGCCAGCAACCAAGATGAATACCAGCCCTATCTGGTGCGAAACCACGACAGTGTGTCCCACATCATGCAGCAGCCCGCGCGCAGCTATTCAGCACCCATGGGCAACCAACCCATCTGGAGCACCCACTGGCTGGAGGAACAAGGCTTCAAGGCCTATTACTTCACTGGTGACAACGGCCTGGGGCCGACCCGTTCTTACTACGAGGGGCACCGGCCGAACTCGCACCTTTGGGCATTTCCAGTGACGAACTTTCACCAGATTGCAACCTTCGAGGAGCTAGACCAGCCGACCTTGCCCCGCAGCGATGAGGACATTGCCCGGTTTCTGGAAGAGCTGGCGAATCATGTGGCAGATACCCGGGTGGCACGGCTGTTCTACTTTCACCCACCGGCTGCGGAGGAGTACGGGCACGTGCTTGACCGCCTGGACCGGCAGACCAAGGCACTGGCAGCCCAAAAACGATTCCGCTGGTACACGATGGAGAAGCTGGCCGACTTCTTGGATCGACGTGAGCTGGTGCAGTGGCAGATCGTTGCGCATCCGGGCAAACGGGAACGGAAACTGGTTGCGAAGACAACAGGCGACCTGCAGGAGATGAGCTGGATCTTTCCGCTGGAGACGGCCAGCGGGTTCGATGTGATTGAGGGCAACGCCACAACGCATCGGGATGCCGCCAATTGGATAGTGACCGCGGACAAGGGTCAAACACTGGTGGTCCAGATCCTGCCGGGCAGCGCTCCTACAGAGGCTTATTGAGCAGCGTGCAAGACGCTGACCAAGTGTGGCTTGAACACAGGGCGACACACAGCAGCTGGAACGAACCAACGGCCTATGTCTGCCAGCGCACCGACGCCTTGACGCCACAGACTTACAAACCCAAGTGTGCATTCAGCGCAAACCGTTCCACCAAAGGAAAGACTCTTATGAAAACTGTTTTCACTGTACGCGTTCTTGGGCTGGCAAGCCTGAGCATATTCACCGTTACTTCAGTGCTGGCGCAGGACGCGAGCCACTACTACGGTGGAGTGGCCGTTGGGAGTTCCCGAACAGACCTCAACGCATCTCGCGTCACAGAGGGCCTGCTGCCAGGCGTGAGTGCATTGACCACGACCACGGACAAAAAAGACACCGCATACAAGCTGTTCGGGGGCTACCAGTTCAATCGCAACATCGCCTTGGAAGGCGGCTACTTCAACCTGGGCAAACAAAGCTTCACCGCGAACACTTCGCCCGCAGGCACGCTGGCTGGAGAAACCAAGGTCCACGGCGTGAACCTGGATCTGGTGGGCACGATGCCGCTGACGCAGCGATTCTCGGCACAGGCGCGTATTGGCGCCCAACACGCCTGGTCACGCAGCAACTTCAGTGGAACCGGGGCTGCCTCAGCGGTGCCAACCAGCAGCAAGAACAACGACACCAACCTCAAAGTGGGTTTGGGCGTGCAGTACGAAATCACCCCGGCTGTGTGGGTGCGGGCCGACGTGGAACGCTACCGAATCAAGGACGCCGTTGGCAGCCACAACAACGTGACCGTGGCGTCCATGAGTCTGGTCATTCCGTTCGGCCGAGTTGCCCGAACTCCAGTGGCGGCAGCGCCTGACTACCCGGTGTACTCAGCCCCGCTGGCTGCGGCGGAACCGCCACCTGCAGCGCCCGCTGTCACGGCGGCACTGCCGCCAGCGCCTGTCGCGCCTGAGATTCAAAGAGTGCGCTTGTCTGCTGACACGCTGTTCGGTTTCGATCAGGCCAACGTTCAACCGGGCCCAGAGCTGGACACCCTCAAGAACCGGGTGGCAAACACGCGTGTTGACTCGATCACGGTAGAGGGACACACAGATCGCATCGGCTCGGCCGCCTACAACCAGATCCTGTCAGTCAAGCGCGCCGAAGCGGTGAAGTCCTATCTGGTTACGCAAGGCGGACAAGACCCCACAAAAATCACTGCACTGGGCAAAGGCGAAAGCCAGCCGGTCACCCAGGTTTCTGACTGCCCCGACTCGATGCCACGCACCCAGCGGATCGCCTGCTTGCAACCGGACCGCCGGGTCGAAGTGGAAGTCACGGGTTCTCGCTAAAAGCAAAGGAAGACTGCCATGACCGAGCAAAACACCAACGCCAAACAAATGGCCAACGCCGCAGGCCAAGCCCTGCAGGAGGGCGCTCCGGCGCTGAAACATGCCGCCGAGCGCATCAGCGACCTGGCCAGTGAGGGCATGGAGGCAATTCGCGATACCTCGCGTCAGTGCCGGAGTCAGCTCATGGACGCATCAAGCAATGCCATTTCACACATCAGGCACCGCCCCGTCCAGTCGATCTTGATTGCGGCATTGCTGGGGGCTACTGCGGTTACCCTCGTCAGCATGTTGCGCCGCCGCCACTGAAGCGACTGTCAGCGCCTGGGGCGGACCCCGGAACCTCAGGCGCTTTCATCACCTTCTGGTTGGTTGTGGAATGCAAACTGGCACTGGCGCAACCTGGCTTTGCTCAAAGCCCGATCGGCCTGTTCCAGAAGCTGTATGGCATTTATTGAGTCACCCTGGCGGTATGTGGTAATGCCCATGCCAGGCATGACTTGGAGATGCAATACGCCGAGTTGGATGGGCTGGGCCATGACCCCGTTGAGCTTCGTGGCCACGCTGCGTACCTGTTCCAGGGTGGTCACGTTGGCCAGCAGGCAAGCGAACTCGTCTCCACCCATGCGCGCAACGGTATCTCCCTCACGCACGGCCTGAGCCAGTCGAGTGGCAATCACTTGCAGCACCCAGTCCCCGATCGCATGGCCATGCCTGTCGTTGACCCGCTTGAAGTGGTGCAGATCGATGAACAACACCGCCAAGAACGAAGCACCTGTGGCTTGGCATGCCATGACCTTCGCCAAGTGGGCCATGAACGTCTGCCGGTTGAGCAACATGGTCAGCGCGTCGTGACTCGCTATGTGCAAGGCTTGGTGCTGCCCTTCGCGGGTTTCCTGCAACGCGGACGTAGCTTGGACCAAGGAAGCCCGGGTCACCGAAAGCTCAAGCTCCAAGCGCTCGGCCCGTTGCTGCTCCTTGAGCAAGCACAAATAAATCCAGTTCAGGGAAGGCGCGGCCCCGTCTCGGCTCGCCGCCTCCACTTTCGCCCATCCGGTGCTGTTGTTTGGCATTGTTTACGGTCAGCAGTTCAGGTCTGTCGGGCAACCGCCCTGGTATGTGGACATCGTAGAGACATCGACCTTGAACTTCGGTACGCTGCCGAACACAGTCAGTTTCGGCGGTTTGAACGCTATGGGTGCAGTTGCTCAGACGCTGGGCAAAGAACCAGCAGGCAGCCCGTGCCCGCGGGATCGACACTGGCTATTGCCGTGACCGTAGACAGAGCGGGATCCTGGCCCTGCAGCACCAAGACCGCCGAACGGGTGGCATTTTCATGCAGGACGAGTGCGAGCAACCGGTGCAAAGCCACACAACTGGGTGCCGTGAGAAAACGATCCAGCCGCTGCCCGATCAAGGCCTCACGCGCCAAGCCGAGTTGTTGTGCACCTTTCGCATTCAGTTCACGCAACTGCGCCAGCGGGTCAACCACCAAATAGGCAACGGGCGCAGCGTCGAATAGCTGCACTTGGCGGGCCAAGGCCGTCTCTAGCTCGGCGCTGGCGGTGCGCAAGTCTTCCGCCTGCAAGTCCAACTCGACCTGGTGCACCTGCAACTCGTGCAGCAGGGCCAGGGCATCGGAAGCGGTTTCAGATGACGACGCGAGGTCGTGAAGCACGCGCAACGCATTGGCCGCGCTGGCGTGGGTGTCGTCCAGCCCCACAGGGCGTGTCAGACTGGACTGTGCCCTGGCGCGCAACTGGACTGGATTGCTGGGCTTGAGCGTGATCGTAGGCATAAGAACCTTCACGGCGGAAAAGTACCGCTCAAGACTGACTATAGCCCTCGCGCAGGCGAAACTCCAGTTCTTTCGACTTGGTGATGTCGACAAACGTAAGCACCGCGCCCTGAATCATGTTGGTGAGCGTTCGGTAGGGCATGATGCGGACCGAGAACCAACGCCCGTTGGAGGTCTCGACTTGTTTCGTACTGGACACCAAGGTACGCAGCGTCTCCTGAACATCGTTGTGGAGCTCAGGGTAGGTAAGCGTACTGGCCAAGTCGCTCAGCGGCCGCCCGATGTCACCGTCGCGCAGATGAAAGATGCTGGTGGCCTGCTCGGTGAAACGCCTCACGTTCAACTCATTGTCCAGAAACAGCGTGGCAATGTCGGTGCTGTTGAGCAGGTTCTGCATGTCGCTTTGCGCGAGCGAGAGGTCGTCAAGCTTGGTCTGCAGCTCTCCGTTGATGGTTTGCAGCTCCTCGTTCATGGACTGCGCCTCTTCCTTGGAGGTGGTCAGCTCCTCGTTGGCCGACTGCAGTTCTTCATTCGCGGATTGCAACGACTCGTTGGCTGCCTGCAGCTCCTCCTGGGAAGCCTGCATTTCCTGGCGCAGTGCACGAATTTCCTCATTGGCCCGCGCCAGAGCTTGCGCCATGGCAACGGCATCGGCAGAGGTATTTGCTGCATGTATGGACCGGCTCCTCTTGGGGACAGCCACTTCCCGGAAAACCACCATGGCCATGCCCTGCAGTGCCTGGGGTTCTTTGACTGCCTGAACAGTGATGTTCAGCACGTGCGAACGGTCCTCGTCCAGCTGCAACCCGGTCAACTCCACGGAGCCGCGCTCTTGCAGCGCCTGGCGCAGTGCCACTGCCAGCTGGGTGCGTATGCCGGGGCGGGCCATCACATGGATATTCCAGTTGGCCTTGCCTGCTGCGGGCTCCAGGTAGCGGCCGGTGCGCCCGCTGATGTAGATGATGTCGCCGGCCGAGTTCACCAGCACAGCGGGTGGAGAAAAGGCCTGCAGCAGCAGCTGGTCGGCCAGGGCCTGTAGGTTGCCTGCGTGCGTGGGGGATTTGGACACAAGGGTCTCCGGCACCGTCTTGCGCGACGGCGAATGGCGATTGATGGGGAAATCGATGACACCCGCACTCGAAGCGTGATCGTTGCGCACGTAAAGCCGCGACTTGGCGTTCAGCGGTGTGAACAACGATTGCGTGCGTCCCACGGTCTCGGAGCCGCCCAGCAGCAGCACACCGTGAGCGCGGAGGCTGAAGTGGAACAACGGCATCAAGCGGTGTTGCAACGCTGCCTTGAAGTAGATCAATACATTGCGACAGGACAGCAGATCGAGCTTGGTGAAGGGGGGATCTAGGATGACATCGTGCTGCGCGAACAACACCATGTCGCGAATGCTTTTGCTGACCTGAAAGCCCCCGTCTTGCTCGGTGAAGAAAAGAGTGCGGCGGCCGGGATCCATGCCATCCAGTGCCTTGGCCGGGTACCAGCCTTTGCGCGCCACGGCGATTGCGTCGGCGCTCAGGTCTGTGGCAAAGATCTGCAAGGTGTGGTGCTCCGCGCCTGGCGTTGCGCGCTGCACCTCCCGAAACACCATGGCCAACGAGTAAGCCTCTTCGCCAGTAGAACAGCCCACCACCCAGGCCCGTAGATGGGTTGCAGCATGGGTTTGCGCCATCAGTTTGGGAAACACCGTTTCCTTCAGATCAAGCCATACCGATGGGTCGCGAAAGAAACTCGTCACACCGATCAGCATTTCGGCAAACAACAGATCAAGCTCGCCTGGGTTGTTTTGCAAGAATGTGACGTAGGTCTCCAAAGAGTCCAGGCCGTGCACCAGCACACGCCGTTCAATCCGGCGCAGCAAGGTGCTCGTCTTGTAAAGCGACAAATCGTGCTTGCAGTGATCACGCAGGAGGCCAAGAATGCTGTCAAGCGCCTGAGGGGCGTGCTTTGGCAGCGGCTCAACGCCCTGGGGAGTCAGCTCTGTCTGGTCGATGGCCGCGCAGATGCGCCGAGGCAGTTCTCTCGGTGGCGCCACGACAAGAGCGCAGCCCGAAGCAATGGCACTTTGGGGCATGGAATTGAATTGTGCGGAACTGGGGTCCTGCGCAAAGGTAAGACCACCTTGGCGCTGGATTGCCTGCAGGCCTCGCGTGCCGTCCGACCCCATGCCAGAGAGAATCACCCCAATCGATTGATCCCGCTGCTCTTGCGCCAGCGAATGAAACAGCACGTCAACAGGCAAGCCCAAGCCTCTGGGCTGGCGCACGCGACTCAGATGCAACCGCCCCTGCGCGAGCGTGAGCTCACGTCCTGGGGGAATGACGTAGACGGTGTTGGGCTCCACCGCCATGGCTTGCGACACTTCACGAACGGGAAGCGTGGTGACTCGCTGCAACAGCGTCGCGAGCATGGCCTCGTGCGTCGGGTCCATGTGCTGCACGACGACGTAGGCCAATCCACTGTCTGCGGTAACGTTGGCAAAAAACTCATCCAGCGCTGCCAACCCGCCTGCCGATGCACCCACCCCGACGATGCGTGTGGCACCTAGCCTGCCATTGTTACGGTAAGCGTTGCTTGGGCCCATGCAATAGGTATGTGGCGTTGTGGACGGAGGGCCCTAGATGGCTATCTTGGCGGGCAACAGCCGATCGTACTCCGTCTTGACGACTTGGTAACACTCGCAGGTACGCCGCTCCAGTCCGGGGCGATCCAATACCGTGATGTGACCACGCGCGTAGCGTATCAAACCGGCGCGCTGCAGCTTCAAGGCACTTTCGGTCACGCCCTCACGGCGCACACCCAGCATGTTCGCAATCAGCTCCTGGGTCATGATCAGCTCGTTGCCATTCAGGCGGTCCAAGCTCATCAACAACCAACGGCACAGTTGCTGGTCAACCGTATGGTGCCGGTTGCATACCGCGGTCTGGGCCATCTGGGTGATCAAGGCCTGGGTATAGCGCATGAGCAGATGGGTCACAGCTGGCAGCGCGTCAAACTCATCCTTGATGGCTTGACCACGCATGCGCAAACCCTTGCCAGAGCTTTGCACCACTGCCCGGCTGGTGGTGGACTCGCCCCCCATGAAAATCGAGATGCCGACCAAACCCTCATTGCCCACTACAGCGATCTCGGCAGAAGCACCGTCCTCCAGCACGTAAAGCAAGGAAACGATGGAATCCAGCGGAAAAAAAACATGTTGCATGGTTCTTCCCGACTCGCAGAGCACCTGCCCTAATGGCAAATCCACCAGTTCCAGTTGTGGCAACCAACGCTGCCAAATGATTTCAGGTAAACAAGCCAGCAACCGGTTGTCCCGGCGGTTGGAGTTGCAATCCATGCGTTTTCTCCCTGTGTATTGCGAAATAAAACGCAACAAGGTCATGAGCAAAATCGCTTTTTATAACGCCCAAAAATGCAACATTAACACTCTGCCGGTGTAGCGTATGTGCGCTGGCGCACCAATCAAAAATGTTACTCCAATTGCGCTGCGCGCGCGAGATGACAGCGCCTGGCGGTTTCTAAGGAAGGTCTGCACAACCACCGCTGACGCGGCCGTTGTCGGTTGATTTTTCAGATGACGACATTTCTGGGTTCATCTGCGGCGATTTCGGGTCGATTTGCGCCCCGTTTGCGGCCCTCTGGCCCATTTCGGGCGCACTCATCCCTGCGCCCCCATGTTCAAAAGCCGTTTGCGCACCATCCACAGGTTGGACAGGGCGAACAGCGTCACCAGGTTGGCCGTGTTCTTGGCCAGCCCACGGTACTTCACCTTCACAAAACCGAACTGCCGCTTGATGACCCGAAACGGGTGCTCCACCTTGGCCCGGATGCGTGCCTTGGTCTGCTCCAGCTTCTCCAGGACGGCACCCATGGGCGTGCTCTTGTCCATGGCCTTGCGCTTGCCCGGCATCATCGCGATATGCCAGTTCACGTCGGGGTGTTGGGCCTGAATTTCTTCGCGCTTGTCCACGCCCCGGTAACCCGAGTCGGCAAAGACATCGGTTTCTTCACCGTGGAGCAAAGCATGGGCCTGTGTGACGTCGTGGGCGTTGGCCGCCGTGGTCGCTACGCTGTGAACCAACCCCGAATCGGCATCGACGCCGGCGTGCGCCTTCATACCGAAGTGCCACTGGTTGCCCTTCTTGGTTTGGTGCATCTCGGGGTCACGCTCCCCATCCTGGTTCTTGGTGGAACTGGGCGCGGCAATCAGCGTGGCATCCACTACCGTGCCCTGCTTGAGCAGCAAGCCCTTGGCTGTCAGCGTGGCGTTGACGGTGGCCAGTATTTGCACGCTCAGATGGTGAGCCTCCAGCAGGTGGCGAAAGCGCAGGATGGTGCTCTCGTCGGGCAGGTGGTCTTCGCCCATGTCGAGCCCCGCAAACTCCCGAAACATCGGGGTGTCGTACAGCGCCTCTTCCATGGCCGGGTCCGACAGGTTGAACCAATGCTGCAAGAAGTGGATGCGCAGCATGGTTTCAACGGGGAACGGTGGGCGGCCACCCTTGGCGCTACGCGCAGGTGCGTGCGGCGTCACCAGCGCCACCAGTTCAGACCAGGGTACCACCAGGCTCATCTCGTCCAAAAACTCGCGCTTGCGCGTGCGCTTGGTCTTGCGCTCGAATCCGGTGCTGCCCAGGCTCATCTGTTTCATGCCGATACTGTCTCACTTCCTATGGTCACCGCCGGGGGTTATGCAGACCTTCCCTAAGATCTTCCAAGCTCTGGCAGAAAGACGGTTTGCTCATTCCCGCCGCGGAGCCAAAACATTCCTGGACACCGAATAGATGTGCCAGACCGCGATGAACATCGCAGCAATTAGCGGACCAAGGATCAAGCCATTCAGGCCAAACAGCGTGATGCCTCCAAGCGTGGCCATCATCACGAGGTAACCAGGCATGCGCGTGTCTCGCCCAACCAGAATGGGGCGCAGAACGTTGTCTAGCAGACCAATCACCAGCGCACCAAAAGCCAGCAAAGCGAGACCTTGCCACAAGGCGCCCGTGGCAAGAAAGTACAGCACCATGGGCAGCCATACCAGCGCTGACCCCAACACGGGAAGAAGCGACAGGAAGGTCATGAGCACACCCCACAGCAGCGCTTCGCCCACGCCAAGAAACCAGAAAGCCAACCCACCAAGGCCCCCTTGAATGACGGCCACCAACAGGCTGCCTTTGACCGTCGCCCGTATGACGGTGGCGAACTTTTCGATCAAGACCTGCTGGTGCGCCGGCGCCAACGAAATCGCCCGCCGCAGTTCCAGCACCGTCTGCTCGCCGTCACGAATCAGGAAGTACGCAAGGTATAGGGTAATGACCAAGCTGACTACAAACCCCAGCGTGTTCTGCCCGATATTGAGAGCGTTCGTCGCTATCCACTGTATGCCCTGCGCAAACCCGGCGTCGAGCCGTTGCTGCAAGGCTTCAACGTCGGCCAGACCAATCCGCTCCAGCACCGCCAATGCCCAGCCAGGCAACATGGCAAACCAGGCGTAAAAGTAGCGCGAGGGTTTCCATTCACCGGACTGTATGCGGGCATAGCCGCCTGAAGCCTCCATGGCGACCAAAGTGGTGACGATGGCAAGGGGCAGCACCACGATGAGCAGTGCCACGCACAGCGTGACCAGAGCTGCCAACGTGCGCTGATACCTTAGACGCGGCAACATCCAGCGAAACAATGGCGAGAACATCAACGCGATGATGATGCTCCACATGATCGAGCCGAAAAAGGGCCGCAGGACCCACGCAAAGGCCAGGGTCGCCCCGGTCAACAGCAGCCACATCGACCCGTTTTGCTGGTGGGACTGCGGGGATGCCCCTGACGGAGGTGGCGGCTGCATACCCCTCGCTTAAAGCCGCCGCCCCTGGATCAACCGAAACAGAATCACCACCACGGCAATCACCAGGAGGATGTGGATGTAGCCCCCCAAGGTGTAGGAAGAAACCAGCCCCAGCAACCACAGGATCACCAGAATAAGTGCGATTGTTCCAAGCATTGCATGTTCCTTTGCATGATCGTGCACTCGTTCAGGTTGCGCCGCATGGCGCACCGCGGTGCTTCGATAGGGAGTCTTGCTGCGCAGGCGGGCGCCGTCTGTGCGCCACGGTACGCAACAGGCAAGTGTTGTCAGGGCCCTCTATGCACATGAGTTGCCCGTTGGCCGCGCTTGGGTGCGGTTGCGCACAGACAGCAGCGCACATCGGCGTAGCCTTGCATCACCTGCTGGCCATGTTGTGTCCCCAAGCCAGAGGAAGACGCGAGACCAGTGTGAGCTGCCACGCGTACCCTGATGCATCACTCAAAAGAGGCTCTTCATGACCATTCGCACTCCCCTTATCGCGGCCGTTGCGGCCCTGGCGTTGCTCACCATGTCTGGTTGCGCGGTCACTCGCGGCCAGGAGACTTTGGGTGCTTATGTGGATGACACCACCATCACGACACGAGTGAAGTCCCGCTTCTTCGAAGACAAGGATGTGGCAGGCTCGTCCATCAGCGTAGAAACACTCAACGGCACGGTGATGTTGTCTGGCTTTGCGAAGAACGCGCTGGAAAAGCAACGCGCGGAAAGCATTGCGCGCTCCGTCAGCGGCGTGCGTGCTGTGAGAAACGAAATCTTGATCCGTCCCTGAACACAGTGCATGGGCAAATGCCCATGCTTTCACATCAAGGGACAAACACCCATGGAATGGAACATGCTGCAAGGCAGCTGGAAACAACTGTCAGGCAAAGCACAGGAACAGTGGGGCAAGCTGACCCGCAACAACCTGTACGTACTGTCTGGCCGCCGAGACCAGCTCGCAGGAAAACTGCAAAAAATTCGCGGTTCGCTCAGCGACAGCGCTGACAAGCTGCCGTCTGCGGAAGCACCCAAAACCGCTCAACGCTGGTTCGAACCCTGAACTGGTCAGGTGTAAAGGCTGCTGCGGCAGCCCCGTCCGCTTCACTGCTTGCCATCTTCCCGGGTAGTCGAGTCCTGCATGTTCTGGCCGGCTTGCTCGATGCTCTTGCCTATCGCGCCAGTGGCCTGATCGACTTTTTCACCCGATTTCTCAATAACTTGATCGATCTGTTTTCCCGCTGCTTCTGCTGGACCTTCGTCTTTTTTCTGGCAACCAGCCAACGCGCCAAGAACGACAAGCATGGCCAGTGTGGCTTTCGTGGTTTTTTTCAGATCAGACATCGTGTTACCTTTGATTCAAACAGTCATCGAAGGGCGCCGCATGGTACGCAGCGCACCCTTTCCCAGCGAAGAGTCACTTGTCAACCTCATGGCCGATCACCCCTCCAATGGCTGCACCCCCCAGAGTGCCTGCAGTGCTGCCCCCTGTCAGGATGGAACCACCAACGGCTCCGACGCCCGCGCCGATGGCGGTGTTTTTTTCTTGCTGAGTCATGCCGGAACAGCCCGCCAACCCCAGAAAAGTGGAGATGACCACTGCGCAGAACACATAGCGCTTGGTTGTTTTCATGGGTAAACCTCTAATACTCTCCAGGATGTTGTCGTAGTGACGAGATGGCACACAATCCAACACCTGCAAGTACAGGCTATCCGCACCGGAGAAGTCCGTCTGTCTGCCACGACACACAGCGCGCGGAGCAAGAACGGGGGCCCTCTGTCAAAGCCAGTACGCCCATAAACGGGCGAAAGCTTCCTTCAAGCGTAGGTCCAACGAACGGCGGCGCCACTGCTCCAAAACGATCGCGTTGGACGCTGCCAGGTCCTTGGCAAACATGGCGTTCACCTGCTGCCCAAACTCCCCCCCCAATACCACCGCATTGAGTTCATGGTTGTGCAAGAAGCTGCGCCAGTCGAGATTGGTTGAACCTACCGTGGCCCATACGCCGTCGATCAAAACCGTCTTGGAATGCAGGATCACCCCGCGCCGCTCGTAGATCTTGACCCCGGCAGTAAGCAAGAGGTCGTAGTAGCCCCGGCCGGCGTGGAAAACGAGCCACGAATCGGTTTGACTGGGCAAGATCAGCTTGACGTCGACGCCGCGCGCCGCAGCGTCCATGAGGGCAGCCAGCAACTGTGGATCGGGTACGAAGTACGCGTTGGTGAGGTACACGCTGCTTTCGGCACTGCCGATCGCAGACAGCAGCGTGGCATAGATCAGGCTGTAGGGTTCTTCGGGTGAACTGGCTATGACCCGCACCACCTGGTGCCCAGCGGGCACGGGTTCGGGAAAGTGATTCAGGGACTGAAGCGGCTCACCCTTCTGCGCCTCCCATGTGGCCAGGAAAAGCTTCTGCAACTCGGCCACGGCAGGACCTTGCAGCTGCAAATCGGTGTCGCGCCAGCTGGCTTCGCCACCCGGCCGCACACGGGACGCCCGGCTGAAAGAACCACCAGAATAGACGCTGCTGATGTTGATGCCGCCGAGGAACGCCGTGCGCCCGTCCACAATCATCAGCTTGCGGTGGTCACGCTGATTGAGCAGCCATTCCGTGCGCACAGCCGCCGGATTGATGGGATTGAACTCGAGCACCTGGATTCCGCTTTCCATCAGACGACGGAAAAAAGTCTCAGAGGTGCCCATGGTGCCCACGCTGTCACGAATCAGGCGCACCTGAACCCCCTGCTGCTGTTTTTCGATCAAGGCCTGTGCAAAACGCTGTCCGACCTCATCGTCCTCAAGGATGTAGGTTTCCATGTGGATGTGGTCCTGTGCCGCGCTGATGGCGGCCAGCATTGCCTGGTAAGTGGATGGGCCGTCTTGCAACAGAAGTACGCGGTTGCCTGTGGTCAAGGGGCTGCCAACCAAGGCTTCTTCCAGGGCCAGATGCCGCGAGAAGATGTCGGTCGGCTGACCGCTTTGGCTGAGTCTGTCCAGAATGGACTTGCTCTGGGCGGCGGACAATGGGCCGCGCGCACCTTCAAGTTGAACCGGCGGACCACGTCGCAAGCCCAAGTCCGGAACGATCACCGGCAGGCTACTGCAGCCCCAAAGAATGGCCAGCCCCAGCAATGCGATTGCTGATACAAGAAGGTGGCGAAATAGACGCATGCAGTCGCAACTTATTCGAAATTTTGCTCAGAGAAGCCACGATCTTCCCGAGCAGCACGGTTCGTCTGTGCGGTGTCGCACGCTACGCCATGGGCGCATCGATGCCGCGGCCATACCGGGCCAAGGGGTCGCAGCGGGGTTCCAGTCAGCTTTTTTTAGGGCGAGACCAGTCCGCCACACTCACTTGACGGGCTCGTGCCACTGTCAATGCACCGGCGGCGGTGTTCTGGGTGACCGTTGAGCCGCCCCCGACCGTACCGCCACTACCCAGTGTCACCGGCGCCACCAGCACGCAGTTGCTGCCAACATGCACGTCGGCTTCAATCACTGTTCGGTGCTTGTGCGCACCATCGTAGTTGGCGGTGATGCTGCCCGCGCCAAAATTCACCCGTTCGCCAACGGTGGCGTCACCCAGGTAGGCCAGGTGGTTGGCTTTGGCACCAGCGGCGAGCGTGGAGTTTTTGACTTCCACGAAGTTGCCAATGTGCACGTCAGCGCCGAGCTGAGCCCCCGGGCGCAGACGGGCAAAGGGACCGATCTGCGCCCCAGTTCCTACGGTCACTCCTGGGCGCTCGCCGTCGATGTGTGTGAATGGGTGTATCACCGTGTCGTCCCCGACGGTGGTATTGGCAATGAAACAGTTGGCACCAATTCGTACTCGGTGACCAAGCGTGACCTGCCCTTCAAATACGCCGTTGATGTCGATTTCGACGTCCTGCCCGCAGCTCAACGTACCACGAACGTCCAGGCGTGCCGGATCTGCCAGGTGCACTCCCTGGGTCATCAAGTCGTCGGCGATGCGTGCCTGGAAGATGCGTTCCAGCTGTGTCAGCTGCTGCTGGGTGTTCACGCCCAACACTTGCGCTGCGTCCTGAATGCGGTGGGCACGTACCGGTACGCCATCTGCCACGGCGAGTTTGACCACATCGGTCAGGTAATACTCGCCCTGAGCGTTGCGGTTGTCCAGGCGGGCCAGCCATGGGCGAAGCAAACGCGTCGGCACAGCCATGATGCCGCTGTAGACCTCGGTAATGTAGCGGTGCGCCGCTGTAGCGTCGGGGTGCTCGACGATGGCGAGCGGCTCGCCATGGCTGTTGCGCACGATGCGGCCATAACCTGTGGAATCTGGAAGGTCGAGGGTGAGCAACGCCAGGGCGTCACCCTGGACCAGCTGTATCAGCGCCTTCAGTGTTTCGGGGCGCGTCAAGGGCACATCGCCCGAAAGAACCAGGGTGATGCCGTCATTGGTCAAATTCGGCATGGCCTGCATGACGGCGTGGCCCGTACCGATCTGCGGCTCCTGGCGAACAAAGTGCAACGCCAGGCCTGCAATGGCCCCAGACAATGCCCGCTCGACCTGCTCGGCTTCATGGCCTGTGACGATGATCGCCTGACGGGCACCGACTTGTGCCGCACATTCAAGCACATGCAGGGCCAAGGCTTTTCCGCCCAAACGGTGCAACACTTTGGGGCGCGCACTTTTCATACGCGTTCCCCTGCCGGCGGCCATTACAACAACATCAACTGGAATGCTCACGGGAAGCTCCTTTTTCCTGAGTACCGCCGTCAAGACGGGAACGTATGAATCAGTGATGCAGCGCCGCATTGAGCTGATTCACAACGATGGCCCAATCGCCGTCCTGATCGATGGCCTCGCGCAAGAATGTTGACTGGGACACACTCCATAAGGCGCGATCCTGCAAGAGCGTGCCGTTGCCCAAGACGGTGTGGCATCGGATGAAGTGGGCAATGGAATGTCGGTCGCTGGATATTCCGAGTTGATCGAACAAATCGGTCAAGTCATGCGTGTGGGGTGTCATACGGTGCGTCGAGTAATTTGCTTGTTGGCGAATGCTCACCCCGCGGCCTCGCCGGGCTGCTTCGCGAATGAGTAGCGGCACTGCAGCCTCTTGGCGCGGTACATGGCCCGGTCAGCACACTTCATCAGCTGTTCGGCGTCGGTGGCCCGCCCGTTGCGGGAGGTCGCAATACCGATGCTGGGCTGCACCTGGAGGCTCAAGCTCCCCAGCTGTACTGGCGCTGCTATGCCCTCGAAGAGCTTGTTCGCTACGCGCGCAATGTGCGCAGATGATGGGGCGTGCGTCAGCAGGCACGCAAATTCGTCTCCCCCTAAACGCGCGGCCAAGTCGTCTGCGCGAATGACTTGGGACAGGCGGGCACCGACGACAGCAAGCAGTTTGTCACCCACACTGTGCCCAAAGGTGTCGTTGATGGACTTGAAGTGGTCTAGGTCGATGAACATCACCGCCAGCCGACCTGTTTTTGCTGCACTGCTGCTCAAGGCAACGGTGAGCCGGTCCAAAAATGCCCTGCGGTTCGGCAGTGCCGTCAGGCCGTCGTGGTTGGCCAGAAACCGGGCAGCGCGTTCACCCTGGAGGGTGTGTTCCAACTGTGCGCGCACCTGTGCCAGCTGACACTGCGACTCTGTCAGCGCCAGTTGCAACTGTTGGCATCGCGTTTGTTCCTTCTGACCATCGCTGTCGGCAAACGGACATGGGGCCAAGGTGGCCGCGATGCCATGCAGGGGCATGGGCGGCTCCGCCACACATGCGTCGCGCAGCGTCACGGCCAGATCTGACCAGGCTATCGAATGTGACATTCAGGACTCTCCTGGACACGACAACCAGCCAATACTGAGCCATCGACGTCCGCCACCCTTTGAGCGGACGCGACAGGACGGCGAAACCAGGCCTCGGTGACTCGCCGTTCCCAATTGAGGATTTGCCGCTCAGCTTCGTCTTGCAGCACGCCGTAGCGCATTTGGATCCGTTCCAACAGCCATTCACGCTGATTGGGGACCGGCCGCACATCGTCATCTATCAGACGGCCCCAGCGTTCCTGTGCTCGCGCTGCGATGTGTGCCCAATTTCCTTGCATGAGGTTCCAGTTCATGGGTGGTCCTTTACATAGCCCCAAAACGGGCTTCGGGTAAGAGATGGGCGGCCGGTGAAACGACCGTCGCCGCCTTGCAATGTCATGCCTGAAACTGAATTGGTCTGTGCGCTAAAGCACGCGACATGGCGTAGGTGCGTTGTCGAACAGACGGTGTCGGGCGCTCACCCCACGATGCGGCAGGCTGTGAAAGACCTGCGCTCCAACCTGATGCGCGCCACACGACTTTGAAAGACCACATGAAAACCTACCTCGCTTGCCTAGGCACCCGCCCCGAAATCATCAAAATGGCTCCGTTGCACCATGAACTGAAGCAACGCGGAAATCGCGTGGTGGTGTTGCACACAGGTCAGCATGAGGCCGTTGCCGAGGAGCTTTACCGCTTCTTCAGCATGGGCCCAGACATTCGCCTGACATCACCGCGGCGCACCAGCCGCCTGGGTGATCTGACTGCGCTGCTGCTCGAAGGGGTTGACCGGGTGGTTTCCGACACGCAGCCTGACGTGGTGCTGGTGCAGGGCGACACGACATCTGCGCTGGTGGGGGCTTTGAGTGGTTATTACCATGACAAGCCAGTTGCGCACGTAGAAGCAGGCCTGCGCACCGGCATGCGCGAACCGTTCCCGGAAGAACAGAACCGGGCACTGATTGCGAGACTTGCGCACTGGCATTTCGCCCCAACACCCGGCACGCGCGAGAACCTCCTGCGCGAAGGCATTGCCGATGCGCGCATTTCGGTGGTGGGCAACACCGTGATCGACGCCGCACGCTGGACGCAGCGGCGCCTGGGTACAGCGAGCTCGACCACGCCCAAGGCCCTGCCCCCAAGCATTGGGGCTTTTCTGGCGGCCCACCCAGACCAAAAGCTGATGCTCGTGACCGCGCACCGCCGGGAAAACTGGGGAACGCCGATTCGCAACATTGCCTCGGCGATAGGGCAATTGCTGGCAGCACACCCGGACCTCATCGTGGTCTGGCCCCTGCACCCCAACCCCGCGGTGCGCAAAGTGGTGGAGCCAGTCATTGCAGCACTGCCCGCTGCCTTGCGCTCACGCGTGTGCCTGACCGAACCGGTGGACTACCCTGCCCTCATCACCCTGTTGCAGCGCTGTCACTTCACCCTCACGGACTCGGGTGGCATACAGGAAGAGGCCTCGGCGCTGGCGCGTCCGGTGCTGATTGCGCGGGACAGCACCGAACGCCAGGAACTGGTACAGGCTGGGGGGGCGGTACTGGTGGGAACCGATATTGAATGCATGGTGAGGCAGGCTTCAAGGCTGCTGAACGATGATGCGGCCTACCGCAGCATGCAACTGAGCCACAGCCCGTTCGGCGATGGCCACGCGGCGAGCCACATTGCGGACCGGCTCACCGCGGACCACTGACGCGGTCCACGGCGGCATAACAGTCGAGCGTCAGGCCACCGCGGCCTGGCGCGCCACCGGCGGGGCCAAAGAGCGGCTGACCTCATCAGCAAAGCGGTTGGCCATTTGTTGTGCCCTGGCCGCTGTACTGCACTCCACCAGCACGCGAACCACCGGCTCGGTGCCAGAAGCCCGGAGCAGAACCCGTCCGTCACCGCCGAGCGCCTGTTCCGCGCGCTGCTGGAAGCTGGACATCCAGGCGCCATCAACCATCGGCGCGCCAGCGGGCAAGGGCACATTGACCAGGCACTGGGCGTTCATGTTCAGGTCTGCACAGAGCTGGGCCAGGCTGCAACGCGAGCGTTTCATTGCTGCCACCACCCGCAACGCCGACATCACGCCGTCACCAGTGCTGTGCCAGTCGAGCCCGATGAGGTGCCCCGATCCCTCGCCTCCCAGGCGCCACCCCCGCTGCCGCAGCAGGTCCAGCACATGGCGGTCACCCACAGCAGAACGGGCAAAGTCCAGCCCTCTGCGAATCAGTGCCAGCTCAAGCCCTTGGTTGCTCATCACCGTACCCACCACCCCGCCCTGCAGGCCGTCATTGATCTGGCCGTCAACGGCCAGAACGTACAGCAGCTCGTCGCCACCGTAGATCCGGCCCTGGGCATCGACCACCACGAGACGGTCACCATCGCCATCTAACGCGACACCAAGGTCTGCATGGTGCGTTTGCACGGCGCGGCTGAGGTGCTTGGGTGCCGTGGCGCCGACCCTGTCGTTGATGTTCTGACCGTCTGGCGAGACGCCGACCGCAACGACGTGTGCGCCCAGTTGCCGAAACACTGCGGGTGCGATGCGGTGACAAGCCCCATGGGCTGCGTCCACCACGACTTTCATTCCACGCAGGTGAACCCCCCGCGGCAGGGCTTGCCTGCAGAATTCGATATAGAGATCAGCCGCTTCGGGCAAGTGAGATACCCGCCCCAATTGGGATGACGGCTTGCAGACCATGGGCTGATCCATGGCTCGTTCGATTTCGGCCTCCAAGTCGTCAGGCAGTTTGTCGCCAGTGCTTGAAAAGAACTTGATGCCATTGTCATCGAAGGGGTTGTGGGAAGCACTCACCACCACACCCGCCTGGTACCCGCGCATGCGGGTCACATAGGCAACGCCTGGTGTCGGCAGTTCTCCGCACATGACGGTATCCACACCGGCAGCTGAAAACCCGGCCTGCAAGGCGGCTTCGAACATGGGGGCCGACCCCCGTGTGTCGGTGCCGACGGCAACCACGGGCCGGGGTTTTCGGCCGCTGTGCCGCCGGCTGAGCAAATGACCGGCAGCGTGTGCCAGCCGCATGATGGTCTGCGGCGTCATGGGCTCGGCACCTACCTGGGCACGCACGCCGTCGGTTCCAAACATTTTCTGCTTTGTCATGGGTTGTCCTCAATGAAAGGGTTTCGCCAAATGACCTGACCACAGGCCAAGACGAGCAGTAACGGTAGGCGCCATCGGGGACCCGGTCTGTGCGCTGGCGAACCGGCGTGCTCACGTGCGCTAGCGCACAGACGGTGCGAGGCCAGAAACACGACCATGGCTTTTTCATCCCTAGGCGACAAGCTCCATGAACCTTGCTCACACCTGTTGGTCAACCCTTGTCTTTGCACTCGCCGCGGCCAGCCCATGGGTTGCACGCGCACAGGACGCTGACGATGCGCCCGAGCCACCCGCTCCGACCGCGGGTATTGAGGCCTACGTCAATACCCAGTCACTGAGCAACGGCTACGAAGACTGGTACGAAACTGGCGTGCGTGGTCACGTCGGCGTGGGCAACCATGTGCTGGGCATGGAGGCGGCCGCCATGAAACGCTTCGGGGAAAACGGGCTCTACGTGGGCTTGTCGGACACCGTGACCATTGACGAGGACTGGTTCGCCACGCTGTCCATCGGCGCGGGTGACGGTGCAAGTTACCTGCCAAGCTACCGCGTTGATGCCTTTATCAACCGCAAGTTACTGGCTGGGCGGCAACTGATTGCAACACTTGGCGCAGGCTATTACCGTGCGCCTGATGACCACGTTGACCGCAACATCAGCCTGGGAGCCACCTACTATTTCGATGCGCCCTGGGTGATTCAAGGCGAGATCCGCTTTAACAACAGCTCGCCGGGCAGCGTGAAAACGCGCCAACAGTTTCTGGCTGCGACCTGGGGGCATGCGGGTAAGACGCAGGTCACCGCGCGCTACGGCTGGGGGGCCGAGGGTTATCAGGCAATTGGCGGCGGTGCTTCGCTGGTCAACTTCGACAGCCGACAGTCACAGCTCAGTTTTCGTCACTGGCTTGGACCGAGATGGGGCATCACAGCGGCACTGGAGCGCTACAGCAACCCCTATTACGTTCGCAAAGGCGCAACACTGGCTCTGTTTTGGGAACTGCCTTAGCCCCCCAATGCACCGTCATGGGTTCGTTTGCGCACAGACGTTCACGCCGAAGTGGAGCCGAATGGCAACCGGTTCCCGCGCTGGCCGATCACCCGCTGGCACCTGTCGCGCGTAGTAGCGCTTTGCTCTGATCCACCAGGAGTGACAACGATGTCTCTTTTCGCACAACCCCCGAATGTCATCACACAACGGCGCCCCGCGCGTCGGCTTGAAGCCGAATCGGCGAACTCGACACCAAGCCGTTCGGCCACGACGCCAGACGACGCCAAAACGGCTCGCGCCCCGCGACAGATTCTCCATCTGCGCCACACCGCCCCGCCGGACACCTCGGTATCAGAAGAGCCCGCTCGCTGAGCCCCCATACGCAACCCAACCAGGAGCTGATCATGCCCGGTCAAACCATGCCCCACTCCCGTGTTCCTCGCTGGAGCACCTCGTCCCTGGGGCACCCTGCGGATATCTCACCTCGCGAATACTCGGCCCTGAGCGAGCACCTGAACCTGTGCCAGGGCTTGCGCAGCACCTGGCTCGCCTGGCGCGGTGGTGTGGATTCCCTGCAGGCTCTTCTGGCAGCGCGTGTGGTAACGGCTGCTGCGGTGATATCGCTGCTTGCGCTGGTTGTTTGGCTGGTGCGCTAGGGCATGGCGGCCAAGCGGCTGCGAAGCCTACGCGACCACGCGGACTGGATTCCTCAGGATATCGCCCGCGTTCTGGAGGCACGCAGCGGCAAGGCGATGGAACCGATTCGTGCTGAACTGTTTGGACCAGAACGCTTTGGACAACACGGCCGCAGTCTGGGCGCGTCACATCGCGCGCGCAAGGTCACTTAAACCCAGGTTACGTTCTACCCCAGGCTGCAATACACGCCAAGCTGGAGTCCACTGTGAGGTATCTGGGTATCGAAGTCGATGACGCCCTTGAAATATCCGAGCAGACAGAAATTTGACGATGGCGTTGATGGCACCACTGCCACGGACACTGGGAGCCGACCCCAAGAGGTGCCATAGGCAGTCGGATTGGACCGGGGTTCTTTTCCCATGCGGCACCAGTCGTGCAGGCTTGCCGCGCGCCGAAGTCCGTCCGCCGCAGTTTGCTGGGCACGAAACCAAGCCAGAACGGCTGATGACTTTCAGTACGGCTTATCGGGTCCGCGATTTCCGACGAAGAATGACTACGGTTGCAATGGTAATGACGAGGTAGTTGGTGACCATGAACCACGGGGGTGTTCCAGGCGATGCCATCGAACCTCCAATAGGTCACCGGATAGAAAACCGGGGATGGATAGAAGTCGGCCGAGTGCGTGAACACGTCGATCAGCACACGGGACCACCAGCCCTACAGCGGCAGCCAGAAGCGGCCCAAGGTAAAGACAGAGTACCCCTGTTACGGCCCCCGCCACCAGCGCGCAGTGCATCACGCAATGCTGGTGGTGTGGGTGGTGGCAGCCCGCCCACATGCCCGTGCGCACCCCGATCGCCAGCGCACACAGGCTGAGCTGTTTAAGGGAGCCTAAGTCGGGCTACGAAGTCGAGCGGTCAGGACGCCGACCACACAACTGCCACTTGGGCTTTGTTCGCCAGTTCCAGCATGTTCACAAGCGGCACCAGTCGTTGTGACAGCCGGACATCGGGGTTTTCATCGTCCTGCTCGGCGAGCTGTTCCGTCGCATATGTGTCTTCCCGCAAACCCAAGTCATTGTCTTCACGCCAGGCATGCTGCAGGATGTCGATGGCCCAAGGCAGCTGATCTGGGCTGATCACACCCTCTGGCGTTAGGTCTTTACCTATCAGCCGCAGCGCACCCTGGGCATCGGCAACCAGCATGACGAGATCGGCCGTGGCCTGGGATTTGAATCGGTACAACATGGGCAGCTTTCAGTCGGAGTGACTGAGGCAGTGGACGATCGGTTCATCGCACATCACAGTGTCCACAGCAGTAATTACCAGCGTACGCCAACCGGCCGCGTTGTGCAAACCAGATGGTCAAACGGGACGCGATGAGGAAACCAGTGGGTTCGCCAGCGCACAGACGCGCCGGGTGGTGGGCCTCACTGTGCGGCCATGGGTCCCGTGCAGACATGGCCCTGCGGTGCCATCCCCGTGGTGTGCGCCGCCCCTCCACCGCCAACGAAAGCCTCTCACGAAAACCGTTACCCAACGCCTCTCCATCCTCCTGATCGCTGCGGCCTCCGCTGCAGCCGTGCTCACCGCTGTGTCCGGCTGCGCCTCCACTTCAACCCAGGAAAGCACCGGCCAGTACATGGACGACACCGCCATCACCGCCAAGGTTAAGACGGCCATCTTCAACGACGCGGCGCTCAAGTCGGCCGAAATCAACGTCGAGACCTTCAAAGGCGTCGTCCAGCTCAGCGGCTTCGTCAACTCGGCCACCGACATCCAGCATGCGGTGAAACTGGTGCAGACCATCAGTGGTGTGCGTGCGGTGCGCAACGACATGCGCCTGAAGTGAACCGGCGTGCAGACCATGCCGCTCTTGCAACCATCCGGAGGCCTCTCATGATCTCACCACACCACCCCTTAGCGCGCCGCATCCACGGGGTTGCCGCGCTCGTCCTATCACTGGGCCTGGTGGCCTGTGCCGGCATGTCGGAACAGGACAAGAACACCGCTATCGGCGCGGGCGTCGGTGCCGTCAGCGGCTCCGTGCTGACCGGCGGTGGCACCCTTGGCACGCTCGGTGGCGCCGCCATCGGCGGCGTGATCGGCAGTCAGATCGAAGAAAAGAAGTGAGCCGGCCGTCCCCGCTCCATCCACGAAAGTCCGTCATGAACACCACCGTCCAATCCATCGGCGACGACGCCTCGAACCTGGCCCATGAGGCCGCCCTGAGCACCGAGCAGGCCATCCGGTCCACGCAGCACCTGGCCCAGCAGGGGCTCGATGGTCTGGGCACGGCCCGCGCCCATACCGGTGCCGCCTTGCAGCAGCTGCGCGAAAAGTCTTCGCACGCGCGCCAGGCCACCGCCGACTACATCCAGCACGAGCCGATCAAGTCCGTGCTGATCGCGGCCGCAGTGGGCGCGGGACTCATGGGCCTGCTGGCGCTGTTCAGTCGCCATCGGGGCGGCGGTCACTGTTCCACGGCGCACAGGCACATGATCCATCCCGTGTTCCGCCTCGCCGCGGCGCAACCCATGCTGCTGGCAGGGCATGTGGGGGCCTATGCCGGGCTGGCGTCGGAAGATCTGCTCATCGGCGCGGCCGCCGTGCAGCGGCGCCTGCTGTGGCAGCTCGCCAGCGCCTTGAGTCTGGCCGTCGCGGTAGTGCTGGCCGGGGTGGCTTTGCTGCTCTGGTCTGCGCGGGCGCCGGGTACAGCACCGGCCGCGTGGCTGTTCGTGACCACGCCGCTGCTGCCCGCGGTCGTGGGGCAGTGGGCGGGTTGGCGAGCACAGGCCCACCGCAGTGGCGAGCCGTTCGCCCGGCTGCGCACACAGCTGGCCGAAGACGCGGACCTGCTGGCCCGCCACACCACACCATGAACACGCCCGCACCGGTTGCCCGGACCCTGCCCACCAGCAGCGCCCAGCTGCGCCTGGCCCAGAGCCGGGCACAGATAGCCCTCTGGCTGGAACAAGGCCTTCAGGCGCCTGCTGCGTCGTCGTCACTGGACTGTGCCGTGCGCAGCGCACTGCCGCTGCTGGGCAGCCTGCGCGCCCACCCGGGCACTGCCGTGGTGCTCGGCGCACTGGCACAGGCGTGGCTGCGCTCGGGCCGCTCGTCCCACGCCGGGGACAGCGCCCTGCGCCCGCTGGACGTCGCTCTCTCGCTCGCCCGCCGCCATCCCAGGATCACCCTGGTGACGGTGGGCTTCACCGGTCTGGCCCTATGGTGGTGGAACCGTTCGTCCCACCACCTTCCGCCACGCTGAACCCCACTCACCCCCCACAAGGAACCACCATGCTGTACACCATCGCCGTCGTTCTGCTCGTCCTCTGGCTGCTGGGTCTGGTCACCGCCACCACCCTGGGCGGTTTCATCCACATCCTGCTGGTGATCGCCGTCGTCATGGTGTTGCTGCGCCTGATTCAGGGACGCGGGCCGCTGTGACCATCTTCCGCTCCCTGCCACCGGCCGCATCGGCCGGTGGCCCTGCCGCACCGACACCTCACGAGGCGCGCATCCTGATCGTCAGCGCAATGCCAAGCCAGGTCAGCCAGCTCAAAGGCGTGCTGCGCGGCGCGGGCTATGCGCGGGTGTGTGGCAGCCACCCACCGGCCAGCATCGCGGGGTTGCGCACGCCGTTCGACCTCATCCTGTTGCACCTGCGCCTGTCCGACCTGCAGATTTTTGATGCCCTGGCCGACCTGGGCGGGACATCGCCGCCCCCCGTACTGGCCATCACAACGGGGCCGGGCGAGCCCTGGCGGGCCTTGCAGGCCGGCGCCCGGGATTGCATCAGCACGCCGTTCGATCCGGTCGAGCTGCTGACCCGCATGCACCACCTGCTCGAAGCCCAGCAGGTGCACCGGACACTGCTCGCGCACCAGCGCACCCTAGAGCAGCGCTTGCAGCAGTGCACCGAAGACTGGCTCGTGAGCACCTCGCGTTGCTGCGCCCTGACGGCGCTGCTCACGCACCCAGACCCCATCGTCGCCTGAAGGCTGCGGCCGGTCTGGGGTCCCCACGGGCTCACTCCCGCGGTTCGCCCCGGGCGTTGACGGTCACCGTCTGCCCAGGTCGGTAGCTCAGCTGGGTGCGATGAAAGATGCCGCGGAATTCGTAGGTTACATCCCAGTAGTCGACCTGGTCACGGCTGCCCGTCGGGCTGCAGCGCTGGACGTCCTGGGTGGTCCGTCCGTCCTGCGACGGCTGGCCGACCTGTGAACCGATCGCCGCACCGGCCACCACACCCCCTACGGTGGCTAGGTCCCGGCCGGTGCCGCCGCCGATCTGGTGGCCCAGGATGCCGCCGATGACCGCGCCGGCCAGCGCGCCAGGGACATTGGTCGAACCGCTGCGCTGCGGCGGCACCTCTTCGCGCTCGATCCAGCACCGCTGGCCGCCAGCGATCATCACGGCGCGAGCCGACAGGACCTTCGCCTCATACAGCTGTTCGTTGGGCGCACGCCGGTAGTCTCGCCGCACGGGGGCCGGCTCGGCGACCGGATAGCTGGGCCGGACAGTGGCCGGGTACCGCTGGGCGGTTGGCGGTGCGACACAAGCGGACAGACCCGAGAGAACCGGTGCCAGCACGACGGCGATGCACAGGCGGGTCAGAGGGGAGAAGGGGAGGCGGGTGGTCATGATGACGCTCCTGACGTTGGGAACGAACGGTTCAACGAAAGGGATGACACGAGATGTCCACCGCCGTTCGCAACCCTCAGGCTAGCCCTGCGGGGCCCAGGGGTCTGTGCACCACCGAACACACCCCGGCAGCCCCGATCGCGCCGCAGTGGCGCAAGGGGATCTGTTCGACGGCGCACAGACCCGTTCGCCCCCAATCCCTACAACCGTTCTGCGGGCTGACCGGCCACTTTCCACCCTCACCAGACAGGCGCAGACCATGGCACATACCCCTTCTTCCTCCTCCCCCAGCTGGGATACCGCTTCGCTGGGCCGCCCGGCCAGCGCTTCGGCCCTGGAACACCGCGCCCTGAGCGCCCACCTGAGCGACTGCGGCGCCTGTCGCGGCCGCCTGCACGGCTTGCAGTCGGGCGCCGTCGGTCTGCGCCAGCTGCTCGCCGCGCGCGTGGTCACCACCGTGCTGGTGCTGGCCGTGCTGCTCGGTGCCTCGTGGCTGCTGCGCTGAATGGCGCTGGCGAGCCTGCGGGCCCGGTGGACCTGGATACCGTCCCTGCTCGCCGGCATGCTCGACGCCCGCCAGGGCGTGGCGCTGGAGCCCATCCGCTCCGAACTCTTTGGCGCGGCGCGACTGGCGCAACACGGCCGCAGCCTGGGCAGCTCGCACCGCGCCGGGCCAGCCCGCTTCGGCCAGGCCACCTTCTACCCGCGGTTGCAGAGCAACATCCGCACGCTGCGCGCGGCCTACCAGTACGTGGCGCGCGAAGCCCATGCCGGGCAGGACATCAGCCCCGCAGCCGAATGGCTGTTTGACAACTTCCACCTGATCGAGGCGCAGCTGCGCGAGATCCGCGAGGGCCTGCCCGCGCGCTACTACCGCTCGCTGCCGGTGCTACTGGACGCACCGCTGGCCGGCCTGCCGCGTATCTACGGCGTGGCCTGGGCCTATATCGCCCACACCGACAGCGCCTTCGACGAAGACCTGCTGGTGCAGCTGCTGGACGCCTACCAGGACACCCGCGAACTCAGCCAGGGCGAGCTGTGGGCGCTGCCCACCACCTTGCGCGTGGTGCTGGTGGAAAACCTGCGCCGGCTGGCCGACCGCATCGCCAGCCAGAAAGCCGCCCGCGAACTCGCCAGCCTGTGCGCGCAGCGCATCCACCGCATGGCCCTGTCCGAACTGCAGGCCCTGCACGCGCTCATGGTGCGGCGCGGCGTCGGCCCGGTGTTCCTAGCGGCGCTGATGCGCGCGCTGGCCGGCCAGGTCGCCATGCCCGGCGACGACGGCCTGCCCCGGATCCTGGCCTGGCTGCAAACCCAGGTGCCCGACCTGGCCGCGCTGCAGGCGCAGGAATCGGCCAACCAGGCGGCCGACCACCTGAGCATCGGCAACGCCGTCACCGCGCTGCGCCTGATCGGCGCGGCCGACTGGCAAGACATCGTCGCCCGCACCAGCCGCGTGATCCGCGAGATGCTGAACTCGCCCGTGTTCGCCGCCGAAGACGACTCCACCCGCAACACCACGCTGCACGGCATCGAACGCCTGGCGGCGCAGAGCGGCCGCAGCGAAGCGCAGGTGGCGCGCGAGCTGCTCGGCCACCTCTCGGCGACCCAGCCACCGAGCCTGGCCGCGCATTGGCTGCAGGGCGATGGCCGTGCGGCGCTGGAGCGTGCGCTCGGCGTGCGCCAGCACCGTGGCGGTGCCTGGCGCCCGGTGCTGCGCGTGGCGCGCACACCCGCCTACCTGGGCACGCTGGCCCTCGGCAGCGTCGCGCTGGTGGCCGCTCTGCTGCCGGCCGTGGCCAGCACCAGCCCGCCCGCGCTGGCCTTGGTCGCGTTCACCGGTCTGCTGATGCTGCTGCCCGCGTCCGAAGCGGTGGTCGCGCTGGTCAACCGGCTCATCAGCGAATCGGTGCCCCCCATGCACCTGCCGCGCCTGCTGCTGGCCGGCGGCATCACGCCCGAGGCCCGCGTCATGGTCGTGGTGCCGGCGTTGCTCAGCCACCGCGCCAGCATCGACGCACTCCTGCAACGCCTGCAGCTGCACCACCTGGCCAACCCCGAAGCCTGTGCCCAGTTTGCCCTGCTCAGCGACTGGACCGACGCCGACAGCGAACTGCACACCGACGACGCGGCGCTGCTGGCCCACGCCGTCGACGGGCTGCGCGCGCTCAACCAGCGCCACCCGGTGGGTCCCGGTCAGCCCCTGCGTTTCTTGCTGCTGCACCGTGCGCGCAGCTTCAGCGTAACCCAGGGCCGCTGGCTGGGCTGGGAGCGCAAGCGCGGCAAGCTCCAGCAGCTGGTGGAGGCGCTGGCCACCGGGCAACCCGGCCCGTTCTTCGACCTGGCCGAACTTTCGCGCACTGCGCCCCACACCCGCTACATCCTCACGCTCGACAGCGACACGCAGCTGCCCCCCGGCCGCCTGCGCGCGCTGGTGGGCGTGGCCGAGCACCCGCAGAACCGACCGGTGCTGGACGCCAGCGGCCGGCGCGTGCAGCGCGGCTACGGCATCCTGCAGCCGCGCCTGAGCCCGCCGCTGCCCACCGCCGGTGTGCAGACGCCCTGGCAGTGGCTGTTCGCGGGGCAGCGCGGCATCGACCCCTACAGCGCCATGAGCTCCGACGCCTACCAGGACCTGTTCGACGAGGGCAGCTTCACCGGCAAGGGCCTGCTGCACGTGGCCACGCTGCACGCCATACTGGGCGACCGCCTGCCCACCGACCAGGTGCTCAGCCACGACCTGCTCGAAGGCGCGCTGGTGCGCTGCGCCGTGGTCAGCGACGTGACCCTGATCGAAGCCGACCCCGAGCACAGCGACGCCGACGCCGCCCGCCAGCACCGCTGGATGCGCGGCGACTGGCAGCTGCTGCCCTTCCTGTGGCAGCACCGCCGCTGGCCACTGGGCGCCATCAACCGCTGGAAGCTGCTGGACAACCTGCGCCGCTCGCTGGTGGCGCCGGCCGCGCTGGCGCTGATCGCCCTGTCCCTGGGCGGCCACGGCCTGGCGCTGCCGGTGGCCCTGGCCCTGAGCCTGGCGGCCTACACCGCCGGCCCGCTGATGGGCACCCTCGCGGCCTGGGTGCCGCGCCGCTGGGACCTGGCTGGCGAACGTTTCGTGACCACCGCTGCAATGGACTTGCTGCGCGCGCTGGCGGGTGGCCTTTGGCAGCTGGCCCAGCTGCCGCAGCTCGCGCTGCGCGCGCTCGACGCCGTGCTGCGCACCGCGCACCGGCTGGCGCGCAGCCGCCGCCAGCTGCTGCAGTGGACCACCGCCGAAGCCGTCCAGGCCGGCCTGGGCGGTGGCCTGTGGGCCACGCTGCGCCGCCACCGGGCCGGGCCGCTGCTGGCAGTGGTGTACGCGATCACCTGGGCGTTCTCCGGCCACCACCCCGGTGCACTGGCGTGGGCCCTGGTCGCGCTGTGGGGCACGGCGCCGCTGGCGGTCTGGGCCGCCAACCGGCCGTGGGCGGTGCACCCGCCGCCGCTGCCCGCGGCCGATCGCGAATGGCTGCACGGCGTGGCGCGCGACACCTGGCGCCTGTTCGAGCGCAGCGTGGAAGCGACCAACCACCACCTGCCGCCCGACAACCTGCAGAGCGCACCTTACGAGATGGTGGCCCACCGCACCTCGCCCACCAACATCGGTCTGTACCTGCTGAGCACCGCCTGCGCGCGGCGCTTCGGCTGGATCGGCACGCAGGACCTGCTGGCCCGGATGGAAGCCACGCTGGCCACCCTGCAGCGGCTCGAACGCCACCGGGGCCACTTCCTCAACTGGTACGACACCCAGACCCTGCTGCCCTTGCCGCCGCGCTACGTGTCCACCGTAGACAGCGGCAACCTGTGCGTGCACCTGCTGGCCGTGGCCCAGGCCTGCCGCGAACTGATCCGCGAACCCGACGGCAGCCCCGCCTGTGCGCAGGCGCTCGTGCGCTCGCGCCGGCGCCTGCTGCCCTTGCTGGGCCTGCTGTCGCCGTGGCTGCACCGGCCGCTGGCCCAGACCGCGCTGGGCCGCCTGTTCGAGACGGAACCGCCGTCACCCGCCGACGCGGCCCTGCACAGGGGCTTTCCCGCGCTTCTGCAGGCCGCCGCCGTCGAACTGGACAGCCTGCCGCCCACCGGCCACCCCGGCATCGTGGACCACGCGCCCACCGCACACGACGAACTGCGCTGGCTGCTGGCCGACCACCTGTCCACCTGGCGTTCGGCCCTGCGCGACCAGGCGGCGGCCGACGCCGGCTGCGACCCGCTGGCATCTCACACCCACCAGCGCCTGCTGGCCCTCGCGGACGCCTTCGAGGCCCTGGCCTGGGCGGCCGACTTCCGCTTCCTCTACCACCCGCGGCGCCACCTGCTGCACATCGGCTACCGGCCCGACGAGCAGCAGCTCGACACCGCCTTCTACGACCTGCTGGCCTCCGAGTCGCGCAGCACCAGCCTGCTGGCCATCGCCAAGGGCGACGTGCCGGTCAAGCACTGGACGGCGCTGGGCCGGCCCTTCTTCGCCAGCAGGCGCCACGCCGTGCTGCGCTCGTGGTCGGGCTCGATGTTCGAGTACCTCATGCCCACCCTGGTGATGGCCGAGCCGCGCGGCAGCGCGCTGGACGAGGCGGCCCATTCCGCGCTGCGCGAACAGCGCGCCTGCGTGGCCGGCAGTGGCCTGCCCTGGGGCCAGTCCGAAAGCGCCTGCGCGGTGCGCGACCACACCCTGGCCTACCAGTACGCACCGCAGGGCGTGGCCCGGCTGGCGCTGCGCCGCACGCCGCCGGCCGAACACGTGGTCGCCCCCTATGCCAGCGTGCTGGCCACGCTGGTGGACGCGCGCGCCGCCTGCGCCAATCTGCGCCTGCTCGACAGCCTGGGCGCGCGCGGGCGCCATGGCTTTTTCGAAGCGCTGGACTACACCCCTGCGCGCCAGACCCATGGAGCGGGAACGATGCCCAGCCACACCCTGGTGCGCACCTGCATGGCGCACCACCAGGGCATGAGCATCGTGGCGCTGGCCAACCTGTTGCACGGCGGCCTGGCCCAGCGCTGGGGCATGGCCCACCCGCGGCTGCAGGCGGTGGCGTCGCTGCTGCACGAACGTGCCCCGCGCGAACTGGCGCCGCCACTGCCGCTGCCCGGCCCGGTGCCGCAAGAGCTGCACCCGCGCGCCCTGGCGCCGGTGCGCACACTGGTGCCCGGCGAACCGGCGCTGGCGCCCACACACCTGCTGTCCAACGGACGCTACACCGTCACGCTACGGCCCGGCGGTGCGGGCTGGAGCCGGCACGGGCAGACCGGCATCACGCGCTGGCGCGACGACGCGCTGCGCGATGCGCACGGCAGCTTCCTCTACCTGCGGCGCGACGCGGCGGCGCCACCGGTCTCGCTGACCAGCCACCCCGCACCCGACCCGACAGCGCGCTACCTCGCGCACTACCACACCGACCGTGTGGTCTACGACGCCACCTGGGACGACCTGCGCGTGAGCACCACCGTCTGGGTCAGCCCGGAGGACGACATCGAGCTGCGCCAGGTGGTGCTGCACCACGCGGGCGACGAGCCGATCGAACTGGACCTGATCTCGGCCTTCGATGTCACGCTCGCCAGCCACGCCGCAGACGAGGCCCACCCGGCGTTTTCCGGCCTGTTCGTGCAGGCCGACTGGCTGCCCGCGCAGCAGGCGCTGCGCTTCGTGCGCACGCCGCGCCTGCCCACCAAGCGGGCCCTGCAGGCGGCGCACTTCGTGGCCAGCACGCAGGGCCAGGTGCTGGGCCTGCGCTGCCAGACCGACCGTGCCCGCTGGCTGGGCCGCCACCACCCGGCCAGCCAGCCGCTGGCCGATCTGCAGCCAGTGCCTGCGCAGCCCCAGGGCTTGCCCACCGGGCTGGACCCGGTGGCCGCGCTGGGCGTGCGGCTGCGCATCGAACCAGGTACACAGGCCTGCGTGACCTTTGCTACAGCCGCCAGCACCGACGCCGCCACCCTGATGGCCGTGGTCGATAAGCACCGCCAGGTCAGCTACGTCGAGCGTTCTTCGGTCATGTCGGCCACGCTGGCCAGCATCCCGGTGGCGACGGGACGGCCGCGCACCCAGGACCTACCGGCCCTGCACGCGCTGACCACCGCGCTGGTGCAGACCCTGCCGCGGGTGGTCATGGCCGAGCCCGGCGTGACCGAGGTGCCCGAAGGGATCGAGAGCGACCGGCGCCGGCTCTGGCCGCTCGGCCTGTCGGGCACGCGGCCGCTGCTGCTGGTCACAGCCGGTCCGCCCAAGGGCATGGGCCTGCTGCGCGCTCTGGTGCAGGCGCAGCGCGAGTGGGCGCGCGCCGGCGTACCCTGCGACCTGGTGGTGCTCAGCAACGAGGCGCACTCTTACCACATGCCGCTGCAGCACGAGCTGACGCTGATGACCGAGCAGCCCGGTGCCGCGACGGCGGCTGGCATCACCGCGGTCAGCACGCTGCACCGGTGGCGCTTCGATCAGCTCTCGCCCGCCCAGCTGGCCTCGCTGCAGCGCCTGGCGCGCGTACACCTGTTCGCCGACGGCCGGCCGCTGCTGTTGCAGGTGCGCGCCTGGGCCGAGCGGCACGCGGCCGTAATGCCCCGCGTGTGGGTGGGCCCCGCCACCGAGCCGGTGCCGCTGCGCCGCCCGCGTGCGGCCTCCGACCACTTCACCGGCCGTTTCGACCGCGAAGGGCGTGACCACGTCTTCACCGTCGGCGGCGACCAGCGCCCCCCTCGGCCCTGGATCAACGTGCTGGCCAACCCTGGCTTCGGCTGTTTCGTATCCGACAGCGGCGCTGGCCCCACCTGGGCGCTCAACAGCCGTCTGAACCAGCTCACCGCCTGGTCCAACGACCCGGTGGCCGACCCACCGGGCGAGTGGTTCCTGCTGCAGGACCGCCGCAGCCGCGACATCTGGAGCGTCACCCCCTCGGCCTGGGGCGCGCAGGGCGTGGACTACACCGCAACCCACACCCAGGGCCTGACGACGATCACCCACCAGCGCGGCCCGCTGGCTGTGAGCGTGCATTGGTGCGTGGACCCGGTGAGTGCGCTCAAGCAGGTGCGCATCCGGCTGGAAAACCGGGGCAGCGGCAAGGCCCACCTGCGCATCACCGGCTTGGTGGAATGGTTGCTCGGAGAGCAGCGCAGCGACCGTGCCACGCTGGTCACCCGGCCCTGCTTCGCCACCCCGCCCGAGGCCGGCCTGACCGGCCTGCTGTGCACCCAGACCGAGGCCGCCGCCGGCCTGGGCGGAGGCACCGCCTTCTTCTGCACATCGCACGAGGGCGTGGACGCGCCCGAGGCCCTGGACTGGACCTGCGACCGCCGCGCCTTCTTCGACACCCGCGGGCAGCTGGTGCTGCCGCAACAGCTGGGCCAGCGCAGCGGCGCGGGGCTGGATCCCTGTGCCGCCCTCTCGCGCCCGCTCACGCTGCGCCCGGGGGCGGCCATCGACCAGGTGTTCCTGATCGGCCACGCCGCCAGCCCCGAGGCCGCGCGCACCCTGATGCGCGAGGCGGTGCACAGCGATGCGCAGGCGCGCGAACAGGCCGCGCAGGACCAGTGGGACCGGCTGCTGGGCGCCACCCAGGTGCAAACGCCCGACCCGCTGTTCGACGCGCTGGTCAACCGCTGGCTGCTCTACCAGACCGTCTCGTCGCGCCTGTGGGCCAAGGCCGGCTTCTACCAGGCCGGCGGCGCTACCGGCTACCGCGACCAGCTACAGGATGCGATGGCCCTGGTCTGGGCCGACCCGGCGCTGCTGCGCGCCCAGGTCCTGCGGTGCGCGGCACGGCAGTTTGAAAAGGGTGACGTGCAGCACTGGTGGCACGAACCCGGAGGCGCCGGCGTGCGCACGCATTTTTCAGACGATCTGCTGTGGCTGCCCCTGGCCATCGCGCACCACGGGCAGGCCACCGGCGATGCCTCGCTGCTGGACGAGACAGTCCCCTTCCTGAGCGGCCCGCCGGTGCCCGAAGGCGCCGAAGACCACTACGACGTGGCCGCGGTGAGCGCGCACAGCGCCAGCGTGTTCGAGCACGGCGCGCGCGCCATCGACCACAGCCTGCGCGTGGGCGCACACGGACTGCCGCTCATGGGCACGGGGGACTGGAACGACGGCATGAACCGCGTGGGTCACGAGGGGCGGGGCGAATCGGTGTGGCTGGGCTGGTTCCTGTGCACCATCGTCAGCGCCTGGCTGCCGCTGGCACAGGCGCGCGGCGAAACGCAGCGGGTGCTGCGCTGGAACGCTGCGCTCGCGGGCTGGCGCGGGGCCCTGGGCACACAGGCCTGGGACGGCGCCTGGTTCAAACGCGCCTTCTTCGACGACGGCAGCGCCCTAGGCAGCCACACCGGGGCCGAGGCGCGCATCGACCTGATCGCCCAGGCCTGGGCCGTGCTCTCGGGGGAGGCCACCACCGAACGCCAGCGCCTGGCACTGCAGGCGGTGGACGCCGAACTGGTGGACGCCGAGCACGGTCTGGTGCGGCTGCTCAACCCGCCGCTGGTGCACGCCGTGCCCAGCGCCGGCTACATCCAGGCTTACCCACCCGGCGTGCGCGAGAACGGCGGCCAGTACACCCATGCCGGCGCCTGGGCGCTGATGGCCGCGGCCGTGGCGGCGCTGCGCGAGCCGGGCAACGCCGACGCCCACAACACGCCGTACCGGCTGTTCACCTACCTCAGCCCCGCCCACCGCGCCGCGCACCCGCAGTGGGGGCGAAGCTATGGTCTGGAGCCCTACGCGGTGGCGGCCGACGTGTATAGCCAGCCGCCCTACACCGGCCGCGGCGGCTGGAGCTGGTACACCGGCGCCGCTGGCTGGCTGCACCGTGGTGCGGTGGAATCCATCCTCGGCCTGCACCGGCAAGGCCATTGGCTGTGGTTCACTCCCTGCCTGCCATTGCACTGGCCGCGCGCCGAGATCACCCTGGAGCGCGACGGGCACCGCCTGCGTTGCGTGCTGCTGCGCGCCGATGTGGCCACGGCGCAGACGGCCTGCCCGGGGTTGAACGCGCAACTGCTGCGGGTGGGTGAGCGCCTGTGCTGGGCCGACCTGCCGCCCGAGAGCGTGTTCGTCGTTCCGCTGGGCTGAGAGGCTTAGAGGGCATTGCGCACACCCGATCGCGAACAGGCCCTAGCCGCGGCGGCGCACCACCGGAATGTGCACCGGGGCCGCTGTGCGGCGGCGCGTCGGATGGCCACCGGTGCTCAGCACCTTGTCCCAGAAGCAGCTGGTGACACCGAAGCAGCAGGGCTGCAGCAGGTGGTGGTGGGCGTGCGCGAACTTGCGGGCCCGCCACCAGGGGCTGCGCAGCTTCCAGTGGTGCAGCGCGTGGTGCGTGCTGGCGTAGGCCAGGTAGCCCGCGAGCACGCCCAGCGTGAGCGCACCGCCGCGCCACGGCCCCAGCAGCCACACCGTCGGCAGCGCCACCAGCAAGCCGAACAGCGGCGCGCTCACCAGCGTGGGGGTGCCGATCAGGGCCGCTGGTCGACGGTGGTGTTCGCCGTGCAAGCGCGCAAAGGGCTGCAGGCCGTGCAGCACGAAGCGGTGCAGGGCGTATTCAAGCGCACTCCAGGCGACCAGCCCCGACAGCGCCAGCCCTGCGAGTCCCGGCCCCATGCCGCCTGGTGCCTTCCAGGCCAGCCAGCCGACCAGTGAAACCACCGCAACGGCGTAGATCATGAAATCGGCGTGGTAGCGCGCGGGGCTGTGTTCCATGGCAAAGGCGGGCATGCGTTGTCCTGTGCGTGCCTGTGAATGTACGGGCGGCGCGGTGGTGCAGATGGTCGGCCACGAGCACCTTCGGGTCTGTGCTGCAGCCAACACAAAACGCGATCCCCGCGACTACACCTGTATGTGCGCTATCGAACATACCGACCACCGGTGCGCGCATAGACTCCAAGAAAGTCACACCCAAGGGCTGGATTTTTGTCCGCCCGCAACCGAGGAGCCACCGCATGGACCAACCACCCGCGCAATCGGCCAACGACTTGTTGGCCTCGATCCCGCCTGCCGAATGGGCGCGCTTGGCCCCCCCACCCGGAGACCGTTGAACTGCCGCTGGGTAAGGTTTTGTACGAGTCAGGTGCTAGCATGAGCCATGTGTACTTCTCGACCACGGCCATCGTGTCACTGCTGTACGTGCCGGAAGACGGCGCCTCGGCCGAAATTGCCGTGGTGGGGCGCGAGGGCATCATGGGGCATTGCGCTCTTCATGGGCGGCGAAACCACGCCCAGCCGCGCCGTGGTGCAAAGCGCAGGCCACGGCTTCCGCCTGAACACGCAGCGGATCAAGGAAGAGTTCAACCGCACAGGCCCGGTCATGCACCTGCTGCTGCGCTACACGCAGGCGCTGATCACGCAGATCGCGCAGACGGCGGTGTGCAACCGCCACCATTCGCTGGACCAGCAGTTGTGCCGCTGGTTGCTGCTGAGCCTGGACCGCCTGAGCGGCGACGAACTGGTGATGACGCAGGAGTTGATCGCCAACATGCTGGGCGTGCGCCGCGTTGGGGTGACGGTGGCCGCCGGCGAGTTCCAGCACAGCGGGCTGATCCGCTGCCACCGCGGCGAGCTCACGGTGCTCGACCGCAGCGCGCTGGAAGCGCGCGCCTGCAGTTTCTACGCGGCCGACCGGGCGCTGCACCAGGTGCTGTTCCACACCCTTCCCGCCTGAGCACGAAAAATTGCCCGGTGCGTGCTCTCGAAGCGGGAGAACGCGACCGGCGGGCTGGCCGGGCGTGCTCACACAAGCTCATTTGAGCCAGGTGTCATCGGCCTTGGCGACCCAGTCCTGCATCTGCTGCTCGGCCTCTTCCTTGGCGACGCCGTAGCGTTGCTGGATCTTGCCGGCCAGCTGGTCGCGCCGCCCCGCGATCTGCGTCAGGTCATCGCCTGTCAATTTGCCCCACTGCGCCTTGGCCTGTCCGGTCAGTTGCTTCCAATTGCCTTCGATGGTGTCCCAGTTCATACATATCCTTTGGTGGCGGTGAACAACGCGCTCGCCGTGGTGCTTTATCGCGCGGCCCGGGCGCGGCGTCTGTGCGCCATCGAACCCACGTCCGGCGCTTTTTATCGACTTGTGTATGCCAGTGCACCGACGCGTTCGCGCCCACGCCCCTTTCTCACCGCCCAGGAGGCCGTTCCATGCACCACACACCCACACCCTGCCCGGTCTCTGGCCGCACTCCGCTGCTCACGCACCACCGGTGGCCCCTGAGTGCGCTGGCCATGGGCCTCGCGGCGCTGCTGGTTGCCTGCGCCAGCCAGCCGCCCCCGCCCAACCCGCAGATCGCCGCTGCCGAAGCAGCGCTTGAGAGCGCGGCACGCGCTGGCGCCGCCGCATCGGCCCCCGCCGAAATGGCCTTGGCGCGCGACAAGCTGGCCCGCGCCAACGCGTCCATGCTGGAAACCGAATACGAACGCGCACAGATGCTGGCCGAAGCCGCGCTGGTGGACGCCCGCCTGGCCGAAGCCAGAGCCCGCCAGGCCCAGGCCCAGGCCGGCAAAGCCGCCGCCACCGTGCAGGACGACAACCGCGTGCTGCGCCAGGAAATCGAACGCGGCGCAGCACAGTAACCCCGTCACCGAGCACCACCATGACACACACCACCACGTTCTTTTCTACCCTCCCGGGTCGCACCCTGGCCCTTGCACTGACCTTCGTGGCAGCGGCCACGCTGTCCGCCTGTGGCGGCATGCCGCAGAGCAACGCCCAGCTCGACCAGGCCCGGCGCGACTACGGCGACGTGCGCAAAGACCCGCGTGCGCAGGGCTACGCTGGCGAAGATTTGCAACGCGCCACCGACGCCCTGGCGCGCGCCAACGCCACCTGGAACGAGAGCGCCAGCGAGGCGCAGGTCAACCACCTGTCGTACCTCGCGTCGCAGCGCGCTGCCATCGTGCTTACCAACCTGGACACCCGGGTTGCGCAGGACGCGCTGGACGCCGCCGAGGCGCGGCGCCGGAGTGTCCAGCTCGACGCACGTACCCAGGAAGCCGACGCCGCCCAGCGCATTACCGTGGCGGCGCAGCAGGCCACGCAGGCCGCACAACGCGACACCGCCGCGGCCGAACGTGACGCAGCTGCAGCGCGCAGCGCATCCACGCAGGCGCAACGCCAGACCCAGGCAGCGCTGGAGCGCAACCGCCAGCTGGAAGCCCGGCTCAAAGACCTTAACGCCCGGCCCACACCGCGCGGCCTGGTGGTCACCCTGGGCGACGTGCTGTTCGACGTCGACAGCGCCGCGCTGGGCCCTGGCGGCCAGCGGCTGGTGCAGCAGCTCGCTGCGGTGCTCAACGAATTCCCGCAACGCAATGCCCTGATCGAAGGCCACACCGACAGCTCAGGCAGCGACGCCCACAGCCAAGCCCTGTCCACCCAGCGGGCGGACGCGGTGTGGTCGGCCCTGCTGCAGCAGGGAATTGCAGGTGCGCGCATCAGCGCACGCGGCTACGGCGAGTCCACCCCGGTGAGCGGCAACGAAACGGCCGCCGGCCGACAGATGAACCGGCGTGTGGAGATCGTGCTGTCCGATGACAACGGCCAGATCAGCACACGCTAAAAAAAAGGCCATGCGTTGCCGCATGGCCCCCAAGGGAGATCGCTTGCCCTTGTTGGTCAGTTACCGCCGGCGGGCATGCCTTCCAGCAGATCGGCCAGATCGTCCGCATGTTCTTCTTCCACCGCCAGGATCTGCTTGAGCAGGTCGCTGGTGGTCGGGTCCTGGTCACCCAGGTAGCGGCCAATGTCACGGCAGCCGTCGATGGCGATACGTTCGGCAATCAGGTTCTCCCGGATCATCTCGGGCAGCGTACTGGCGGGCACGTATTCGGCATGGCTGCGTGCGCTGAGGCTGTCGGGCGAGAAGTCGGGCTACCCACCCAGTTACACGATGCGCGCAGCCAACTGGTCGGCGTGGCCCTGCTCTTCGTTGGAGTGCACCAGAAACTCGGCGCCCACGGTCTGTCCGTGGACGCCGCACGCCATGAAGTGGTGGCGCCGGTAGCGCAGCACGCAGACGATTTCGGTCGCCAGCGCTTCATTGAGCATTTTGAGAACTCGGGAGCGGTCGGCGCGGTAGCCATCGGTTACGGCGCCGTGTTCGATGTGCTGGCGCGCTTGTTTGCGCAGCGCCTTGACGGAGGTGATCTTGTGGGTGGCGGTCATGGCGTTCATTGCTTGATCATGAGTTCGTTCTTGACGCTGCTCGCACCTTCGGCCGCCGCCGCGAGCTTGCCGGCCTGCTCGATCTGGGCCTGGCTGTTGACGAAGCCGGTGAGCTGAACCTCGCCCTGGTGGGTGAGCACGCTGATGTCGAAACTCTTGATGCCTGGGTCCGACAGCAGCGCGGCCTTGACGCGGCCGGTGACGGTGGTGTCGTCGATCGCGGTGCCCACGGTGCTGGGGGAGCCCTTGAGGGTGATGGCGTTCTCAACCCCTGCCACACCGGCCACTGCCCGGGTGAGGGAGACGGCCTGGTCGATCTGGGCCAGGCTGTCCACATAGCCGCTGAGCTGCACCACGCCCTTGCGCGTTTCAACTTGCAGATCGAGGCTCTTGACGAGGTCGTCGGCGACCAGCACGGACTTGACACTGGAGGTGATCACGGCGTCGTCCACCTGGGTGCCCAGGGTCATGGGCGAGGACAGCGAAGGCGTGGCTTCGGTTTCAGCAGACTTGCTGCAGCCGCCGAGCGCGGCCAGGGCCGTGATACTGGTGGCCAGAAAGGCGGTGCGGATGCGGTGGTGTGCGGTCATGGAATGCTCCTGCGGTTAGAAAAAAGAGGGCTCAGCGGGCGAGATAACCACCGTCGATGGGGTAGTATGCGCCGGTGACAAAGGAGGCCCGCGTGGAAGCGAGCCAGACCACCAGTTCGGCCACCTCGTCGGGCAGGCCCAGGCGGCCGATAGGATGCGCCGCGACCAGCGCGGCGTGCACCGCAGGATCGGCATCCAGCGCGCTGATCATGGGCGTCTGGATAAAGCCGGGTCCGACGACGTTGATGCGCAAGCCCTTTGCGCTGTACTCGAGTGCGGCAGCCTGCGTCAGGCCCAGCACGCCGTGTTTGGCGGCGGTGTAGGCGGCGGCCGTGGCAAAGCCGACCGCGCCGAGGATGGAGGCCACGTTGACGATCGCACCGCCGCCGCCGCGCAACAGGGCCGGTATCTGGCTGCGCATGCCGTAGAACACACCCGATAGGTTGACGTTGATCACCTGTTCCCAGGCATCCAGCGGGTAGTCGGCCAGCATCGCGGCTGCGCCACCGATGCCGGCGTTGTTGCAGGCGACGTCGAGCCGGCCGAAGTGCGCCATGGCCTGGTCTACCAGGGCCTGTGTGTCATCGGGCTGCCCCACATCCGACACGGCGAACAACGCGTCATTGCCCAGGGCCTGAACCCGCCGGAGGGTCTCGTTGCCGGCGTGCGGATCCAGGTCGGCCAACACCAGATGTGCACCTTCTCGGGCAGCCACCAGCGCAATGGAACGGCCAATGCCCGATGCAGCCCCGGTGACGAGAACCACTTTGTCTTTCAGCATGGAACGAACTCCATCGATGGTGGTGACCGTGAACTGCAACGGCCGTGGACCCCGTGGCCGGGAGCACCAGCCACTGGGGAATGGGTGGACCTTAGGGCGTACCGTGTCGCGAGTCTGTGCGGTAGCGGACGTAACGCGGCGCGATGACTCTCGGCGAAACCTACTCGCTCCAGACGCGTCCTGCTGTACGCTGCACCGAGGATCGGCACGCCTTGCGGAACCGTCCGAACCAGGAGCAGCCGATGACACCGACGCGAACCGAAACGGACAGCATGGGCCCCATAGAAGTGCTCGCCGATGCGCTGTGGGGCGCGCAGACCGAGCGCAGCCTGCGCTACTTTGCGATCGGCCAGCAGCGCATGCCGCTGACGATCAGCCAGTCGCTGGCCGAGATCAAACGTGCCGCGGCCGAGGTCAACCGCGACCTGGAGCTGCTGGCCCCCGACAGGGCCGACGCCATCGCCGCCGCCGCCGCCCGTGTGGCCGCGGGGGAGTTCGCCGCCCAGTTCCCGCTCTCGGTCTGGCAGACCGGATCCGGCACGCAGAGCCACATGAACGTCAACGAGGTCATCGCCCGGCTCGCCAGTGCCGCGCTGGGCGACGGGGCGCCGCCGGTGAATCCGAACGACGAGGTCAACCGGGGCCATTCGTCCAACGACGTGTTCCCGACCGCGATGCACACCGCCGCGGTGCGCGCATCCGGGCCCTTGCTGGATTCACTGGCGCAGCTGCGCGGCGCGATACGGGACCGGGCGACCGCGTTCGCCGGCATCGTCAAGATCGGTCGTACCCACCTGCAGGACGCCACGCCGGTCACGTTCGTGCAAGAATTCAGCGGCTACGACGCCCAGCTGGGCCTGGCCGAAACGGCGCTGCGCGAGGCCCTGCCCGGCGTGCACGCACTGGCCATTGGCGGCACGGCGGTTGGCACCAGGCTGAACACCCACCGCGCATTCGGCGCCCGCGTGGGGGAGGTGCTGGCGCTCCGCCTGGACGCGCCGTTTGTCCTGGCCGACAACCTGTTCGCGGCCATGGCCGGACACGAGCAGCTGGTGCGGCTGCACGGTGCGCTGCGGATGCTGGCGGTGGCGCCGAACAAGATCGCCCACGACATCCGGCTTATGGGCAGCGGCCCGCGCGCCGGTCTGGGTGAACTGCGCCTGGCGGCCAACGAACCGGGCAGTTCCATCATGCCAGGCAAGGTCAACCCGACGCAGGTCGAGGCCCTGACCATGGTCTGTGCGCAGGTCATAGGGCACGACGTGGCGCTGGGCATAGCGGCCGGCCAGGGGCATTTCGAGCTGAACGCCTTCAAGCCGCTGCTCGCCTTCAACTTGCGCGACAGCACCGAGATGCTGACGGACGTCATGCGGAGTTTCGCCAACCACTGCGTTGCCAGCCTGGAGGCGGACACGGCCCGCGTGCAGGACCTGCTGGAGCGCTCGCTGATGCTGGTGACCGCGCTGACGCCGCACATCGGCTACGACCGCGCCACCAGGATCACCCGACACGCCCAGGCCCACGGCCTAGGTCTGCGCGAGGCGGCGCTGGCGGTGGGGGGCGTCAGCGCCGCGGAGTTTGGTGCCTGGGTGGTTCATTCGCGTATGCTGGGCCCGACTGAGCCGCAAGCCGCAGGTGCGGGAGTATCATGGGTTTTCATCGGGGTGCGCTGTGCGTGACCCCACCCCGCACGGTCTTGCTTGAATCGTCACCGGTGGCAGCGTCGCCCCTGGCGGGACAAGTCCTCCACAGGAGCAGTCCCTTGACATCCGCACCCACCCAGCCGTCGGGCGAACCCGTCCGGCTGGCCACCGGCGCCCTGCTGGCGGCACACGCGCGGGATGAGGCGCTGTTCGGCGTCACGCGCGTGCTCACTTTTGCTGGCGCACGGGGTCTGAGCGCCGCCAGTGGTTTCTTCTTCGAACGTGATGACCGGCTGTACCTCGTCACCAGTCGGCATGTGCTGTTCGACGCCAAAAGCGGGCACACGCCCGACCGCATCGAGATTGAGATGCACACCGACCAGCGCGACCTGACACGGATGGCCAGGTTGTCGATCCTGCTGTACCGCGGCGGCGTGGCCGTCTGGCACCAGGCCCGCGACAGCGGCGGAGAGGTCGATGTGGCGACCCTCGAAATCGACCGGAACACGATGCCAGGGGGCGGTGTCTTGCAGCCCTTCGGGCCGCAGCACCTGGGCGTCGGGTTCGACTGTTTCGACGTGGGCGACCGGCTGGCCATCCCGGGCTTCCCGCTCGGGTTCTTCGACACCGTGCACCACCTGCCGGTGGTGCGCCAGGCCAGCATCGCCTCGTTCTACGGCATCCGCTTCCAAGGCCAGGGGCTGTTCCTCACCGACGCCCGCATGCACCGTGGCAGCAGTGGCTCTCCGGTGCTAGCCCATCTGGGGGTCGATGGTTCCGGACTGCAGCGGTGGAGTCTGCTGGGCGTGCACTCCAGCCGCATGGACATGGCCACTCGCGACCTGGTGCAGGACGAATCTCTGGGGCTGAACTGCGCCTGGTATGCGGATGTGCTGATGACCTTGACGACCGGTGATCTTTGAAACGGCGCTTCTGGCGTGACACCCTCTTGCTCTCCAGTAAGTTGTTCACGCCGAGGCGCGTTCGGTTGCTGAATCAACCTGGGTGTTTGGGAATCCTGGGTCGAACGGGGTGGCGGGCGGATCTGACGGCCATGAACAGAACACGATTCGCAGCATCATGGAGCTCAAAGACAACGATAGACATCTGATCGCAGTGGCTTGGCCGCTATCGGCGGTTTAGCAGTCGTTCAAAGACTATGAATCGACGTCCGTTGCCAGCCTAGAAGAACCCTTCAAGCCTAAAATTTCACCAACAAATCCCACCTCCCGTCAACCCACAATTCCAGTCAATACCAAACCGCCCCCGTCTTGCGTCCTGAAACAAGACGGGGTTGAGGACCTGGATAGAACGCCTCGTCCTTATCACGCCCTAGGCAACCCGGCCTCGCGCAACCGCGCAACGTGCTCTTCCAGGGTACCCACGACTTTCGCAGGCGGGCCCACCTGAACAATGTCGAGGTACCGGATCACGCATTCTTCGACACACTGCGCCACGTAGTCGTGCAGGGTGAGCGTGGCGTTCAGCTTGTGGTCGGTGTAGTCGTGGAAGTCGTAATGGCGGTTCTGGACACCGCTCAAGCCATGACTGAGCAAATTGGCCCGGTGATCCGACGGGATCTTCAACGCCGCCAACCGGGTTTCAACTGAACGCCTCAAATCCCGCACGTCAAAGTCTTCGACGATCAAACCCTGCACGTACAGTTCGGCTTTGATGGCACGCAGCAGCTTGGAAACGGTGTTCACATCCAGCGGTTTCTTGCCATGGCTGCTGAACAGGTGCGTGATGCCACGCGCCTGGGCGTCCTTGACGCAGACTTCAAGCAGTTCTGCGGCACGGCCTTCCACCGGCACGACGTGCACCCGTGGTACTTCCCTTCGACCTTTTGAGTCGAACAGCGTCAATGTCTTGTCCGTGGACTTGTAATGCTTGATCTCGGAGCGAAGCAATTGCGCCAAACGCTGCCCACCAAGGTACAGGCACAGCTCCAAGGCACGGGCCGCGGGCGACACAATGCCGCTGACACGCATGACAAAGAGGCCGATTTCCTCCGGCGTGAGCGTGCGGGTCCGAGCTTTGTTCGCCCCCTTGACCGGCTTGATCTCGCTCACCGGGTTGCTTTTGCAAAGTGTCAGCACCCCCGACGGCTCCAAGACGTTCGGGTCCCGATCCGCACCACGGTGGACTTCGTACGCAGTTTTGAGCAACGTGCGCAGTTTGTCGGCTTCTCGCCTGAGCGGCTTGCTCTGCAAGTTGGATTGCTCATCATGCACAGATTCACCGACACGTCCGCGCCGCACCGATTTTTGCTTCATGACGTGACGCAGCAAGTCAACGATCTCCTCCGTGGTCACGAGATGCGCAGCCTTGTAGGCGAGACCCGGAAATGGCTTGGTGACCCGGCGCTCGAACAATGAGGTGTAGTCCGCTGCGGTGTCATGACAGCCCGCATTGCCCTTGTTTTTGAGGGTTTCAACGTAGCTGTCCACCACGTCTTTCAGTGTGTGCACTCGAGTTTGAGGACCTGGCGTCAAATGCACACCATCTGATAGCGCAGGTTCAAGCGGAGGCACGACAGGCGCTGTGGGGGTTGACGGCCGCACGGGTACCACTGGCTTGACAGACGCGTGGCCAGGAGCGGTCGATGGACTCACCACCTTCGCAGCCGAGGTGGCATGACCAGGAATCGACCAGTTGGTGATTCGAATGGGGTGATTGGAAGGCGGCAGGCAAGCGGAAAACTGGACCGTCGCAGGTGAGAACGAGCGACGCTGCACCGGAGGAATTACGTCGTGGCTCAGCTGAACGGTAGCAGATGGTGCCTCAGCGACAGACGGACTGCCCCCGCGCTGCTGCGCCAACAACTTCGACGCAAAATCTTCTAGCGCCAGCCAAGCTTGATCCGCGGTCATGCCGTCAAAACGGCCTGGCACGAAGACACCCAGTGTGTGGGTCAAACGCAGGGACTTGGTACGGATACGGGCTACCCAGAGCTTGCGCCCGGTCGGGAAAACCCGCATGCAAAGGCTGAATGTACCGAGTGGCGTCACATGACGAACTTTGTCGGTGACAAGGAACTCTTTACGCCTGGCCTCGAGTGTTCGTAAGTACGCATCGGTGAGGGATTTCTTCTTCATGACAGCAGAAAAGTGAAGTCGAACGCACCTGCTGGCATGCCTTTTTGCAAGCCAGCAGCTCGAACGATTCGCATCTGTGCTGTCTCAGCACCTCGTTGGTCCACCGCAGCCGGTGGACTGGCTCCAGGCGGGTCCGGGTTGGTCGTTTCCGTAGCCAACTCAGAGGCCTTTCGTAGCCAGAAATTGGCACGTCTCGTAGCCAACTGACATAGAATCAGCTATCAGTCTAACGCAGCTCTGCGAGCGAAAGTCTTGTAAAGCGATGATTTTGCTAAGTTTTTTTGGCCTGAGGACAGAAATCCAGAAATGATAAAAGCCTTATCAAATCTGGGCCTACTGCCTGTTAATCCGTAGGTCCCTGGTTCGAGCCCAGGTCGGGGAGCCAATCAAAACAAAGGCTTGCAAGCAATTGCAGGCCTTTTGTCTTTTCAGCCGTGACAGGAACGTGACATCGCAATCACGTTACCGCCCACCCGACCCCGTTCGATCCGGGTCGCCGCAGACAACAGGTTCTCGGTGGCAAACTTGGCATAGCGGTCCACCATGCTCCGCGTCTTCCAGCCGCCCAGGTCCTTGAGTTCATCGCAAGACGTGCCCGCCTGTCGATGCCAAGACGCCCAGGTATGGCGCAAGTCGTGGAACCGGAAGTCCTCGATGCCAGCCTTGTTCAACGCGTTGTGCCAGGCCGTGTTGGTCACGTCCGCCCGCAAGGGCTGGCCCAAGTACGTGAAGCAAAACCGCAGGTGCTTGCCGATCTGCTCTCTCAATACCTCAATCGCATCTTCATTCAACGGTACTCCCCGTGGCGTGCCGTTCTTGGTCTGGTTCAACCAGGCGGTCTTGCGGTTCAAGTCCACCCGATTCCATTCCAAGCCCGTGATCTCGCCAGCGCGACACCCTGTGGCCAGGGCAAACCGCACCAGCGCGGCCAGATGAGGCGGGCAGCAGCGGACCAGACGTTCCGCTTCCTCTCGCGTCAACCAGCGGTCCCTTTCCATTTCACCGGGCAACAGCCGAATCTTCGGGAACGTGTCGATCCACTGCCACTCGTCGCGGGCCATGCGCAGCAAGTTGCGGATGGTGGCGAGGTAGCGGTTGACCGTCGCGGGTTTGTTGCCCTTCTGGAGCTCGCCCTGGACGATGCGCCATATCACGTCCCCATTGATCTGGTTCAGTGTCAGCGCGCCCAAGTAGCGGTCCAGGTGGCGGCAAATCCGTTGCACGTCCGCAAAACTCTTCAGTGTCCTCTTCAGTTCCAGGTACCGAATCACGGCTTCGGGCCAACTGCGCTGGGGTTTCACCCCGAAGTGGTGTTCCCGATACGCGTCCAGCTTGAGTTTGACTAGCAGCGCTTCGGCTTCACTTCGTTCTTGAGTCCCAGTGCTTTGGCGTACTCTTTGGCCGTTGGGGAGCGTCGTGTTGATCCACCAGTGACTGGAATCCGGTCGCCGGTAGATGCCTTCAGGACGGGCCATGTGTCCTCCTTTCCGGCCCGCCTTCGCTCGCCCTTATGGTCTTCGAGCCAGGCATCCAAGTCAAGGCGGTCGTACACGCAACGCCGACCGAAGCGCACATGGGGCACATCGAGCTGGGCCAGCAGCGTGACACCGATGCCCAGGTAGAGGGCGGCCTGTTCCTTGGACAGGCAACGCACAGGCGGCAAGGGAAGGTGTTCATCGTCCATCTCGCCCTCATTCGCCCCGCGAGGCTTGCCGGTAGAGGTTGCCCAGGTCTTCCTCATGGCGCTCGCGCATTTCATCGACCAGGCCGGGGGCGTTGACCAGGGTGCTGAACAAACGCGCCTTCTTGCGGGCGTGGGCCAGCAGGTATTCCTGGAACGTCAGGCCGTCGCGCAAGGCCACCCGGTCGTAATGCTCGTAAGTCACGCTCAACAAGTGATTGGCCGCTTCGTGGTGGTCGTCGATCTGGTGCAGGGCCATGGTGGTGGTGAGCAGGCCGAACTGTTGGCGCTTGAGCCAGTCTTCGCTCGGGATGCGCCGCAGGTCGATCTTGTCCAGCGAGGTCTGGGGGCTGGCCCAGTCCACCCCGGCCAGGCACAGCCACAGGGGATGGGTGGTCCAACGGGAGCGCGTGGCATCGTCGGGGTTGGGAATACTCAGGCGCAACCACTCGGTGGTGGCGTAAGTCCACAGGCCGCTCAGGGCATCGAGGACTTGAGGCACATGGTCCAGGCCTCGGGTCTTGAGGAAGTCGCGCTTGAGCTGGAACTCCAGGCGCCACACGGTTTCACCCTCCACCCACCCGGACGGACGCCACAGGTCGAACAGCCAGGTTTTGCCACTGCACTGGATTTCTCGGGTCTTGTCGTACAGGCGGCACGACACCGCCCCACCCTTGCCCACGGTCCAGCCGGTGAAGTGTTGGGCCTTGGAATAAGCGTCAATGTCACAAGCGCGGGTGATCCAGGCATTGCGGCCCCAACTGTCCATGGCCAGGGCAGCCACGAAATCGGCCGCCAGGTCGATCCGGCTGACCAGGGGCAGGCCAGTGCTGCCCAACTCGTTCAAGATGCACTGGAGCTCGTCCTGGATGGCCTGCACGCTTTTGTGGGCCAGGTAGTGGGCCGACACTTTGACGTAGGCCATGGGCAGCTTTTTGGTGGAGCGCGAGAACTTGATGCGGTAGGCGCCGTCTTCGATCACGAAGGGGAAGTTGCGCTCGCCCTTGTCGTACACGATGAAGACGTGACCGGCCAGCGGGTACTGGGCCTTGGATTGTTCTTCCAGGTGTTCGGACTGGGCCAGGGCCTTGAGGCGTGACAAGGCATCCAGGGCGGTGGATGTGAGTTCACCGGAGAAGGACAGGTACAGGCTGTCGATGCCAAGCCGCAGCAGGCGAAACCCGTGAGGAACCGAGGGTTCAGAACTCCCCTGCTCTCCACCATTGCAGTTATAGGGTGCTGTGTTACTGAGCGTCGCACCCGATGCCGAAGCGGATTCGCCGCTCGCCGCTGCCGCGTCGGGCCGCGAATCCGCATCGGTTCGCGTGGGGGACCAGGGAACGCCAGCCGCCCGGCCAGCGTGAGAGGTTTTGCGGGACATGATTCAACCTTTTTGCCGTGCCAGGCATGCCACCTTGGCTTCCTGGAACGGTTACAGATTGAATACACGAGGCCCCGAACGGGCGACCATCTCAAATGGCGATTTCAGATGGTTTTGATCTTGCGCGATTGCTGGTATTGGGCGCGAAGGTTCTTTTTGGCCGAAGGGACGTTCGGGTAGACCTTCAGTTGGTGGACCAGCAACTCTTCGAGCTGAGCGTCCGTCATCTTGTCGAAGCCCAGTTCCCGCAGCGCAAACAACGAGTAACGAGTCGGTCCTGATTTATTCGTAAGTCATTGATTTGATTGGCTTTATTGGCCATTTGACGGTATAATTTCTCCCAATTCGATGGCCTCTGAGCGCCATTTCTTGGGAGTTTTTTCCAATGCTCGCCTGCCCCGCCACCGATGATTTCTTCCGCGCTCGCATCGACCACATGATCGACCTGCGCCATCCGCTGGCGGTGCTGTCTTCGCGCATGCCCTGGCAGCAGATTGAGGCTTCGGTGTCGCACCTGTTCATGCGCAAGGCCCGCACGGGCGTGGCCATGCCCGACCTGGACCTGTTTGGTGAGGCGCCAGCAGTGGTGGGCCGCAAGAGCAATGCCGGGCGCCCGAGAGTGCCGCTGCGCATCATGATTGCGCTGCTGTATCTGAAGCATGCCTTCAACGAATCCGACGAAGGCGTGGTCGAGCGCTGGGGCGAGACACCGACCTGGCAGTTCTTCTCGGGCCAAGCTTACTTTGAGCACCATCGCCCGTGCGACGCCACCACCCTGGTCAAGTTCCGCCAACTGCTGGGCGATGAAGGCGTCGAGGAACTGCTGGCGCAGACCGTCAACACGGCGGTGGAACTCAAACTCATCAAGCCGCAGGAATTGAGCCGGGTGATTGTGGACAGCACCGTGCAGCACAAAGCCATTGCCCACCCCACCGACAGCAAGCTGCTGGAGACCGCCAGGGTGAAGTTGGTGGAGGTGGCCAAGCAAGCCGGCATCGAGTGCAAGCAAACCTACGCCAAGGAAGGCAAGGCCCTGGGCCACAAGGCGGGGCGCTATGCGCACGCCAAACAATTCCGTCGCATGCGCCGCACCCTCAAGCGCCAGCGCACCGTGGTCGGTCGCCTGCAGCGCGACATCGAGCGCAAGGCAGCAGCCGTGACGGGTCTGGCCGCTACGGTGCAGGCAGCCCTACAGACCACGCTGGCACGGGCGACTCAGATCGTGGCGCAAAGCGCCAGCAAGAAGGCTAAAGACGGGGTGCCGAAGCTCTACAGCTTCCATGCGCCGGAGGTCTCCTGCATCAACAAGGGTAAGAGCCGCCAGCCCTACGAGTTTGGGGTG